>NZ_LGCW01000256.1:0-68059 GCF_001279365.1 Streptomyces sp. NRRL F-5755
TGACCACAGCCATCTGGCACAACCGCACCGCCACAGCCCCCGTCACCAGGTCACTGATCGCCTACGACCACTGACCGGAAATCGGAACTACTCATCTAGCCGTCGAGAGCGGCGAGGGCCCGTGTGACCAGGGCCCGCGCGGCAGCGCCGAAAACCGCGTTGCCGGAAAGCTGCTGGAAGGCGCGGACGTACAGGCCGACCTGGCTCGGTTGCGTGAGCGTCGCGGCGGCGTCGAGGGAATCGGCGTGCACCCGGGCGTCGTCGAAGACGGTGAAGGTCGCCATCGGCCAGATGGTCCGCTCGACGGCGAAGGGAATCACGCCCAGGGAGACCGACGGCAGCGCCATCGCGGAGAGCAGGTGCCCGAGCTGGGCCGCCATGGTGTCGGCGTCGCCCATCCGGTGGCGCAGGACGGATTCCTCCAGCACCATCGCGAATCGGTGATCGCCCTCGCGGAGCACGGAGTTACGGCACATCCGCGCGTCCACGGCGTCGCTGACGTCATCCGGCGTCTCCCGGAAGGCCGCGATCGTCCCCAGCAGGGCCGCCGCGTATCCCGGCGTCTGGAGAAAACCGGGGACGACGTCCGAACAGTAGACACGGAACCGCCGGGTGCGCCGGTACAGGGGCGCACCGGACGCCTGAAGGCGGCGCAGACCGGTCCGCTGGAGACGCCGCCACTCGACGTACATCTCCGACGACGCCCGGTTGGCGGCGATCAGATCCGGTGCCCGTCCGGCCGCGCCGCACGCCTCGCACCAGGCGCGGACATCGGCGTCGGACGGCGGTGTCCGCGCATTCTCGATGCGACTGCTCTTCGATTCGTGCCAGCCACAGCGCACGGCCAGCTCACGCTTGCTCAGCCCGGCATCCTTCCGCACGTCCGCCAGCCGCGCGGCGAGCGCCTCGCGAGCCTGCTGGACGCCGGACGACGGGTGGGTGGACATGAGCGCCCGCGCCGGTCAGACGGCGAAGCGGCTGTGCGGGACGGCCCGCTCCCAGACCGATTCGAACGCGGCCGAGAGGTGTTTGAGCAGGTCCGGGTCGTCGATGAACTCGTCCTCGATCACGGCGCCGTCGCCGTCGAAGTGATGCACACGGGCCAGTCGGGCGTCGAAGAGCCAGTAGTCGTTGCCGGGCAGGGAGAGTTCTGTCGTCCGGCGGCGAGGCAGCCAGCGGACATTCTCCCCTGCCTCTATCAGTTCTCGCGTGACGTAGTGCTCCCAGCGGATGTACTCGGAGACAGGTTCCGAGACAATGCGCGCCCGGCGGACGACGACGCCCCGGCCGACCGCGTCCGCGATCGTCTGGAGATAGGGGTCCCACCAGGAGCCCCGGTCGTCCCAGTCGATCCGCTCACCGCGCCGCCACGCTGCGAAGCGTTCTGTCGGAGCGTAGGTGTCGCGCAGCTCCAGGTGAACGGCCGAGTGGACACAGCCGGCGAGAAGGTCAGCAAACGCGGGCGCGCTCGATGACATCACACGCCTCCCTGATCATCGGAATCAACCGGGCCGGAACCCGGACGATGGCTTCGGTGCCCGGCACCGGCCCGTGCGCCGGGGAGGTCGATTCGCAGGCGGTCTGCGTCGCGGCGTCCGGCTTCCAGCCTTGCAGGAGGAGCTCCTGCGCGTCGGCGTCAGCCCACACCGTAGGGCAGTGATCCCGGTCGGTGTGTGGGTCGATCCCGATGAACTCTACGGCCATCGCGGTCTCTCCTGATCTTCTGTGGTCAGGTGCTTGCGCATGCTTGCATCAGCGTGACGACCTGGTCCGACGGCGTCAACGGCGCCTGCAACATGGCGAATTGGCATGCAAGCACATGCAAGTTCGTAGCCGAACGATCCGCGCCCCTCCTAGCGTCGCGGCATGAACGCCAGGACGACCATGACGGAGCCCGTTCACGTGGGTCTGCCCGCCGCCGAACCGGCGCCCGTCGCGGAATGCGACGTGTGCGGGGCGCTGGCCCGGGAGCGGGAGGCGGCGCGCCGGAGCGGGAATCTGAGCAGGATCTCGGACATCAACGTGGAAATGCGCAGCCATCGGGCGGCGGGACGATGAGTGAGCCCACCGTGGGCACGGAGACGCTGTCAGCCGAATGCACGCTGGCGAAGCAGCGCGGATACGAAGACCTGCACGGCGAGTGCAGGCAGACCGGGGGCGACGTGCCGCTTCCGCACTCGTACGGTCTGTTGTTGGCCCGCCGTTGCGGATGTGCGTGCCACCGCGAAGGTGGCGTCACACAGCCCCAGAAACGGTTCGCTCCGCCCCACGCGCACCCCCTACCGTCCGAACCGTGACGCCCCCACCCGACCCTGAAACCCCCGCCCCCGAGCCACCCATCCCCGAGCCCCCAGCCCCCAAAGCCCTGGTTCGTCGTGGCTATGACGTCGTTTCCTATGCCTATCGTGCCGATGACGCCGAGGACGGCGCTTACGCGCCCTGGATTGCTGGTCTGTTGGGGCGGTTGCCCGGTGGGGCCGATGTGCTTGATCTCGGGTGTGGGTGTGGTGTGCCTGTTGCGCGGGCGTTGAGTGGTGCCGGGCATGCCGTTACGGGGGTGGACCTGAGTGAGGTGCAGGTCGGGCGGGCTCGTGGGCTTGTGCCGCGTGGCACCTTTCTGCGCGCCGATGCTCTGGACATCGGGTTTCCCGCCGCTTCCTTCGATGCCGTCGTCTGCCTCTACATGCTGATCCACCTGCCCCTCGCCGAGCAGCCGGTTCTGCTGTCCCGCATCGCCGGATGGCTGCGGCCCGGAGGCACCCTGCTCGTGGTCGCCGGGCACGGGGCCTGGACCGGGACCGAGGATGACTGGCTCGGGGCGGGGGCCGCGATGTGGTGGAGCCATCCCGGTATGGAGACCTACCGGGAGTGGATCACTGCGGCCGGGCTCTGCGTGGAGGGGGAGGAGTTTGTGCCGGAGGGGGATGGTGGGCATGTGTTGTTCTGGGCGCGGAAGTTCGGGGAGGGTGATGGGCTGGGGTGAGGCATGTCATCGGCCCGTGCCCCAGTCCTCCGGGTCCAGGACGGCTGCCATGCGGTCCAGGGTTCGGTCGGACATGGTGGGGCGCAGGGGGAGGCAGACGGCGTGTCGTATGAGGTGGGCTGCGGTTCGGGCGCCTTGTGGGCGGTCGGGTGGGGCGGGGACGGCGCCGAGGGAAGTGGGGCGTGCCGCGTCGAAGCCCGCGGAGCGTAGCCGGGCGGTGGTCGCGTCGGGGTCGGGGGTGGGGACGGCGCAGAGCCAGTACGTGTGTACGGGGGCGGCCGCGCCGTAGACCAGGGACGGGTCGGGCAGGCGGGTCACCAGGCGTCGTGCCACCTCAGCCCGCTCGGCCACCGCCCGTGCGGTGTCCTGGGCGCTGAGCCGCCGGTCCAGGAGGTCCAGCAGTGCGGGGCCGGGGCGTTGCCGGATCGCCGGCATGAGATCCGTACCGGCGAAGGCGCCGACCGTGTTCTGGAGGCCGCTTGCGGTGTCGTGTCCGAGTAAGCCGGCGGCGCTGACCAGGCCGGTGTAGACCGGCCGTGTGGTGAGCAGCGCGAGCAGGGCGTACTTGGCGACCCGGCGGGCCTGCGCGTCCCGCCCCTGCACCGGCCACTCGCGGTGCAGCGCGCGCATCGCCGCCAGCAGGTCCGGCTTCCGTACGACGGCCACCGCGCCGCCCAGCGCCGTGGCGGTCTTGAGCGGGCCGAAGCTGAACAGTGACACGTCGGCGTCCGGGCTGCCCCGGAAGCCCGGGCCGCTGTACGCCTGGGCGCAGTCCTCGATCAGCAGCCAGCCGCGCTGGGCGGCCAGCTCCGCCAGCGGGCCCAGCGGGGCCTGCGTACCGAAGAGGTGGGCGACGACGACGGCGCGCGTGCGCTCGGTGGCGGCTGCCGCCCACTGCTCGGCGGTGGGCAGGAGGGTGCCCGCGTCGAGGTCCACCGGTACCGGCACCAGACCGTGTTCCGTGACGATGCGCCACATGTCGGGGATCGTCACGGCGGACATCAGCACCTCACTGCCACGTGGCAGCGAGGCGGCGGTCAGGGCCAGATCCAGCGCGCTGCGTACGGAGAGGGTGGTCAGGCAGGGGTGGGGACAACCGGGGAAGGGGCTGCCTTCGTCAGCTGGGTGGGCGGCGTCCTCTGGCGCCCGTACGTCTCCCTCTGTCGCACCTGCCCCTCCCTCCGCGAACCGCCGTTCCACAGTCGCCGCCCACCGGTCCGCGTCGCCCTCGCGCCCGCAGGCCGCCATCCCGTACGCGAGATCCGGCCACCCGATGTCGAAGTTCTTCGGTGGATACACCGCACACCTCCTCAGGGGGAGAGACGCACGGCGACGCCCTGTACCTGACCCACAGCGCCCCGTATTGGGCATCTGTTCGGGCGCGGACGGGTAGGGAGGCCGCTGTGACTACTCAGGACAGTGCTCTTCCCGGGAACGGCGCGCCGGCGGCCGGCCCCGCGGCCGGGGATTCTCCGGCGACCGATGCCATGATCCGCGCCAATCAGGCGAACTGGGACGCCCGTACTCCGGTGCACGTGGCCAGCGCTTTCTACGGTCTGGACGGTACGCGTACCGCCGACGACTGGTTCGCCCCGTTCGAGTGGGACGACCTCGGGCCCCTGGCGGGCCGGGACGTCCTGCACCTCCAGTGCCATCTGGGCACCGAGACGCAGGCGTTCGCCGAGCGGGGCGCCGCGCGCACCGTCGGCCTGGACTTCTCCGGCGCGGCCCTGGAGCAGGCGCGGCGGCTGGCGGCGGACAGCGGGCAGGACATCGAGTTCGTCCAGGCCGATGTGCACCGGGCCGCCGAGGCCCTGGAGGGCCGCCGCTTCGACGTGGTGTACACGGGTAAGGGCGCGCTCTGCTATCTGCCCGATCTCTCGCGGTGGGCTCAGGTGATCGCCGGGCTGCTGCGGCCGGGCGGCATGCTGTACGTGGTGGAGTTCCATCCGCTGCTCAACTCCCTGGGGCCCGCTCCGGACCCGGGGCGCGCGCCCGGCGACGAGCAACTGGTGCTCGCCCACGACTACCTGGAGGGCCGGGGCGCCATCCGCAGCGACACGCCGTACACGTACACCGACGGGCCGCCCGTCGAGGGCGCGACGACCAGTTACGAGTGGCGGCACGGCCTCGGGGAGACGGTCGGCGCGCTGGTCGGCGCGGGGCTGACGGTGGATCTGCTGCGCGAGACGGACCTGCTGCCCTGGAAGCGCTTCGAGGCGATGGAGCAGGCGGAGAACGGCTGGTGGCGGCTGCCGCCGGAGAAGCCGCGCATCCCGCTGCTGTTCGCGTTGCGTGCGATGAAGGGCTGAGGGGCTGAGGCGTACGGCTCGGGGCGGCGTACGGTTCGGGGGCGTACGGCCCGGGGCGTCGTAAGGGGCGGTGCCGTACGCGGGTGTGAACGCCCGGCGGAAGCGGAATACATGGGGGCGGGCGCCGTGGGTCCGCATTCCGCGCGTTCAGCAGCGGGGATACGGTTCCGGCCAGCCCCCGCGCGCTTCAAGCCGGAATGCCCGGGGCCGCATTGCGCCGACAAACATCCCATGATCCGGTGGATTGGGTTCGCCGAGTGTCGCCCACCACCCGGCGGTCGGCCGCAAAGCCAGTACAAACCAGCAGAAAGGTGACCCAGCATGCGCGACGTGGACGCCGTACTCGGCACGCCCTGGCACGAACTGCCCTCCGCCGAAGCCGTCGTGGCGGCGGCCATGGAGTGGCACTTCGACCCCGCCACCGGCTCCCGGTTCTGGGTGGAGCGCGCCGCCTCGCTGCCCTTCGACCCGCGCAAGGACATCACCACCGTCGCCGACCTGAACCGCTTCCCCGACGTCAGCGACGAGTGGCGGGACGTACCGGTCGAGGATCTGCTGCCCGCCGGCCTGCGCGGCCTCGGCCGGCCGCCCGTCGTCTGGGAGAGCGGCGGCACCACCGGCGCTCCCAAGCGCACCGTCGACCTCGGCCAGTGGGCCCGTAACACCCGCTGGTGGTCGGAGGTCCTGGACCAGCGCGGTTTCCCCTCGCACGACGGCAATCTGCTCTTCCTCGGCCCCACCGGGCCGCATGTCGTCGCCGAGGTGCTGCGCGACATCGCCCGGCTGCGCGGCGCGGTGTTCTTCCCGGTCGACTTCGACCCGCGCTGGGTGCGCCGGTGCCTGCGGGACGGCCACACCGACCTCGCCCGGCACTACGTCGACCACCTCCTCGACCAGGCCGAGCGGGTGCTCGCCTCGCAGCACGTCTCCCTGCTGTACGCGACACCGCCCCTCCTGGAGGCGATCGCCGAACGCCCGCGCCTGGCGGGGCTCGTCCGCGACCAGGTGCGCGGGATCATGTGGGGCGGCACCTCGATGGACCCCGAGACGCTCCGGCTGCTGTCCGAGGAGGTCTTCCCCGACGCGGCCTTCGGCGGCCTGTACGGCAACACGATGATGGGCGGGGCACCGCAGCGGCCCGCCGTCCCGGGCGACACCCATGCGTGCGTCTTCCAGCCCTTCCACCCGTATGTGCACCTGTCCCTGCTCGACCCGGACGACCTGTCGCGCGAGGTGGCGTACGGCGAGCACGGCCGGGTGTGCATGCGCCAGCTGAGCCCGGAGGTGCTGCTGCCGTACGTCCTCGAACGGGACATCGCGGTCCGGGTCGCGCCGGTGGCGGGCTACGCGGGCGACGGCGTGGCCGATGTGCGGCCCTTCACCGACGGCGGCGCGAAGGTCATCGAGGGGGTATACTGAGATGGCGGACGAGGCGGCGGCCACTGCGGACGGCACCGGCTGCGACATCGGCGTCGAGCGGCCCTCGGGACCGTACCGCTCCGCCAACCGCACCACCCTCACCGACGTCACCGGCCGCCCGGTCGGCGAACTCTCCCTCGCGCCGCCCCTGCTGATCCGCCAGGTGATCAAAGAGATGCGCGCCGCGCCGGGCCAGGCCGCGGACGAGCGCCTCGCTGCTCTCGCGCGGGCGGGGGAGCTGTTCGCGACGGCGACCCTGGACGGCGAGACCCCCGACACGTACTGCCGCCGCCAGGCACTGGTCTCCGGGCTGCCCGCCTCCGTCGTCCGCCGCACCCTGGACCGCGTGGCGCGGGCCGGGCGGGCCGCGGCGGACACCCTCAACGCGCAGCGCCCCTCCGGGGCCGTACCGTTCGAGGACCTGTCCTTCGGCGATCTGGCCGCCGCGGGGCGGACGAGCGCCGGCGCGGCGGCAGTGTGGGTGCGCAAGGGCGATGTCCTCGGCGTCCTGGCGCCCGGCAACCACCCGGCCACCCATGTGGAGTGGCTGGGCGCCCTCGCCCTGGGATACCGGGTGGCCGTACGCCCCTCCCAACGCGACCCGTTCACCCCGCGGCGACTCGTCCGGGCCCTGCGGGAGGCCGGTCTCGCGCCCGGGTACGTGGCGCTGCTGCCGACCACCCACGAGCACGCGGAGGCCCTCGTGGCCGGGGCCGACCTCGGTCTGGTCTACGGCGGTGACTCCGTCGTCGCCCGGTACGCCGGCAGCCGGCGGGTGCTGGCGCAGGGCCCCGGCCGTTCGAAGATCCTGATCACCCGGGACGTGCCCTGGCGGTCCCACCTGGACACCGTCGCCGACTCGGTCGCCGCCGACGCCGGGGTGCAGTGCCTCAACGCGAGCGCCGTCCTGAGCGAGGACGACGCGCCGGGCCTCGCGCACGCCCTGGCCGAACGGCTCGCCCGCCTGCCGCTGCTGCCGCCGGACCACCCCGACGCGGCCCTGCCCGTACGGCCGCTGGACGAGGCACGGCGCCTCGCGGAGCAGTTGCACGAGACGGTCGGCCCACGCCCGGCGGGACCGGACGCGGACCCCGCCGAACGGTTCCTCGCCGACCTGGGCGACGGCAGCGCCGTCCTGCGGCCGGTCGTGGTCCCGCTCGACAGCGCGCAGGACCCGCGGTTCGGCGTCGAACTGCCCTTCCCGTACGCGGCCGTGGCGCCCTGGGAACCGGAGCTGCGCCCCGCCGCGTTCGGCCGGACCCTGGCCCTCACGGTGCTGAGCGAGGACGCCGACCTCGTACGCGAGTGCGTGGCGAGCCCGCTGATCCGCAACACCCACTGGGGCTCCGTGCCCACCCACTGGTCCCGCCCGGGACTGCCGCACGACGGGGCCCTGGCCGAATTCCTGATGGAGTCCAAGACCTTCGCCGGGGAGGCGGCGCTTCGCGGGCCGGTGAGGTGACGGGCCGTTACGGGTATGCGGAACACCGCGCCGGAAAGCGGGCGGCCGGGCGGCCTCTTCGTCTTTGTCCGGAGACCAACCCGCTTTCGTCGAGGTCACCTTCGGCGTTCCACGCGGAAGTTCCGGTGGGTAGGGTTCCGGTATGGTCCTTTCCGGGTTTCCGCGGCTTCCGCTTCGTTCCGTGCTCTTCGCCGACGGAGTTTTCGGCCTTCTCGAAGGCAAGACGGCACAGGGCGTGCTGCGGCACAGCACCGTTCTCGAAGCGGTGGCGGTCGTCGACCGCCTGCACACCTCCGGCAGCACCGCTTCCGTGGTGCCCGGCACCGACGTCCCGGTCGTCTCCTCCCTGGAGGAGGCCCTGCGTTTCCAGCCGGAAGCGCTGGTCATCGCGATGACCGAGTCCGACCACGTCGAGGTGGTGGACGGCGAGGTGAAGCACGCGCCGCGGCAGCCCGGGGACCTCCCGGAATTCTGGTGGGAGCAGATCGCCACCGCCGTGCGCAACGGCCTGCACGTCATTTCCTGCCTCCACCTCCAGCTGCGCCACACGGAATTCGCCGATAAGACGGCGGAGGGCCAGCAGCTGGTCGATGTCCGCCGCCCGTACGACGAGTTGCCAAAGTATTCCGGCCGTCTCCAGCGGTCCCGCGCCAAACTGGTGCACGTGGCGGGCAGCGACTGTGTCGTGGGAAAGCGGACCGTCGCCCTCCAATTGCACCGGGAGGCACAGGCGCGCGGTATCGACTCCGGATACGTCGGCACCGGACAGACCTGCCTGCTGGCCGGCTGCACGGAAGGCGCGATCATCGACCGTACGCCCGTCTTCCAGGCGGCCGGACTCGTCGAGCACCTGGTGCAGCGCGCCGACCCCCGGCACGACCTGCTGATCATCAAGGGCCAGGCGTCCGTGCTGCACCCGGCCTTCGGCGGCCTGGCCACCGCGATCCTCCAGGGCTCGCAGCCCGACGCCGTGGTCTTCGTGCACGACCCGCGCCGCTCCCGGCGCTACCACTGGGAGCACCTGCCCGTGCACGACCCGCGCAGCGAGATCCGCATCGTGGAGGAGCTGGGCGGCGCCCCGGTCGTCGCCGTCGCCACCCGCGGCCGGGAGAATGTCGACAGCCTGCGCTCCCTGGGCCTGCCGGTCGTCGACGTGCTCGACGGGGACGGCACGGCGGTGCTGATGGACGCGCTCGGCCCCGTACTGTCCGGATGAACCGGGCCGCTCCCGGGCCGGTCCCGGGAGCGGCACCCGGCCCGTGATCCCCGTTCCCGAGGAGAATGTGCACCGTGAGTGTTGAAGTCGCCCTGGCCGTACGGGCGCACTTTGCCGAATGCCCGGCCTGGGACGCCGCCGACGGCACGCTGCTGTGGGTGGACATGAACAACGGCGGGATCCACCGCTACCGCCCCGCCGACGGCGCCGACACCGTCACCGAGGTCGACCAGCCGGTGGCGGCGGCGCTGCCCCGGGCGGACGGCGGCCTCGTCCTGAGCCTGCGCGACGGCGTCGCGGTCATCGGGCAGGACGGCACCCGCCGCTGGCTGACCGAGTGGCCGGAGCAGGGCGTACGCGGCAACGACGCGAGCATCGACGGCCGCGGCCGTCTGTGGGTGGGCACCATCGCGGGGGAGACCGCGCCCGGCTGGCTGGCGCGCGTCGACGCCGACGGCACGACGCACACCGCGGCCACCGGCGTACGGCTCAGCAACGGCATCACCTGGAGCCCGGACGCGACCCGTATGTACTACGTCGACACCCCGACCCGCCGCATCGACGTCTTCGACTACGACCTCGACACCGGCAAGGCCGCCAACCGCCGGGTGTTCGCCGAGGTCACCGGCACCGACGGCGTGCCGGACGGCATGTGCGCCGATACCGACGGCGGCGTGTGGGTGGCGCTCTTCCGCGGGGGAGCGGTCCGCCGCTACGCCCCGGACGGCCGGCTGGACCGCGAGATCACCTTCCCCGCCTCGCTGACCACCGCCTGCGGCTTCGGCGGCCCCGACCTGACCGACCTCTACGTCACCTCGGCCCGCCGCGACCTGGGCGACGCCGAGCCGGAGGCGGGCAATCTGTTCGTGGTGCCCGGGGTGGGCCAGGGGCTCCCGGGGGTGGCGTTCGCGGGATAGCGGGCGGATGGGGCCGGGGACGGCCGTACGGCGATCACCCGGCCCGTACGCGTACGGTCACTGCCCGGCCCGTGCCACCGCGGGCCGGACCCGGGCGAACGCGCGGGACACCTCGACCAGCCACGCCACGTCGGCGGAGAAGTCCGGACCGCCCGCCGCGGTGGGCGGCGGCACCCCGTCCGGGCCCGACGGCCCCTCCGCGCCGCCCGGATCGTCCTCGGGCCCCGGCGGCCGCGGCCCGGCCGCCAGCGCCGCCGCGATGTGCGCCGCCTCTACCTCCGCGTGCCGCTCCGCCGCGGCCCCCAGCCCCGGCATCAGCACCGCGCCCGGATCACCGTGGTGCCCGCGCAGCGCCAGACAGCCGTCCCGGATCTCGATCACCCGGCGGTGGAGGTGGAAACGCAGGTCGTACAGGGCCGACAGATCGCTGCCGGTGCTGGACGGCAGGGAGATCTCCGGATGCGCCTGGTGCAGCGCCTGCCACAGCGGGCGCAGCAGCCGGTAACTGCGGTAGTCGGCCAGCCAGCTGCGGGCGGCGGAGACCCGCGGCCCCCACAGCGGGGCGGTCCAGCCGACGATGTTCAGGACCATGCCGATGGTCAGCGTCGTACGGGACACATCGGACCAGCGCATCGGGTTCCAGCCGTACTGCGCGAGGAAGACGTCGGCGTACCGCCCGGCCGGGTAGACCAGCTCGACGACGGCGCCGACCGCCGCGATGCGCAGCCCGCGGCGCACCCAGCGGTGGTCGGTGAGCTTGGCGAAGTGCCAGCAGGCGCGGGCCACCAGGACCTTGCCGACCACGAACGCGGTGAGGTACGCGGCCTGGTAGGCGACGAAGAACGGCTGGTCGCCGGGGTGGGTGAAGACGTTGCGGGGCGGCCCCTGGAGGGTCGCCAGGAAGAACAGCACCACCATCGTCACCGGCACCGCCGAGAGGAGCAGCAGCCGCCGCCGGGCCCGCACGCGTGCCTCGGCCCGCGGGTGTATCCAGTGGATGAGGAGGATCTGCTGACAGGCCAGCACGGCGATGATCCACAGCTGGACCGAGACGTTGTACCAGGTGATGGTGCCGAACAGGGTGCCCGTCCAGCGGACCGGCGTGGACATGGACAGGTACATGCCCTGGCACCCGAACGAGGCGCACAGCGCGATCAGACCGGCGTTGCGGCGCTGCCCGCGCAGCAGGGGTACGAGGGTGTAGGCGAACGCGATCCAGCAGGCGAGCGCGGCGATCGGGTAACGGATGTGGGTGATGCCGGTCATGAACCGTCCTCGCGGCGCCAGTTCAGCGACCCGTGGATACGGCCCAGCACGCTGTTGGGGTCCGGCGCGTCCGCGCCCCCGCGGCGGGTTCCGGCCCGCAGCCGCTCCCCGAGGAGAAAGGCCATGACCTCGGCTTCCTGTTCCTGGGCGTCCGAGTAGTTCTCGCGGTACAGCAGGTCCTGTACGAGGGAGGGGTCGAGGTCCGGAAAGAGCTGGGTCCCGTGGTCCTCGCCGGGCACGCCCACGCCGTGGTGGCCGCAGATCATATGGGCCAGTTCGTGGGCGATGATGTGCTCCTGGTGGTGCCGGCTGGTGTGCGCCTCGTAGACGACGTAGTCCGTGCCCGGGAAGGACAGCCACAGTCCGCACGGTCCCGAGGTGCCCATCGGCATGGCCACGAGCTGGATCTCCCGGTCCCGCACCCGGGCCAGGTGGTCGCACAGCAGCGGAAGGTCGTAGGCGGGCGGGAGCCCGTACGAAGCCAGCTTTTCCCGGCACTGCCGGCGCAGGGCCTTCATCCCGGAAGAAGACCCTCTGCCGTGGCGGCCACGCCAGGGGAAAGGCATCCGGAGCACTACTCCTCGCTGTCGGCCGGCTCGTTCGGCTGCCGGCCGCGCGCCGCGGCCGTGGTGGCGTGCATCTTGCTGACCTCGCGGATGATGCGGGCCAGGGACTTGCGGCCGGAGTCGTCCATGCTCATGGCGCGCAGCGCGATGTCACGGACCTCGGCGTTGCCCATCGCCGAGGCGAGGGCGAGCTGGGAGTCGACCCGGTCGGCGGTGTCGTCGTCGAAGAAGTACGCCACCGGCACCCGGAAGAACGCCGCGAGGGCCTCCAGGTGGCGCTTGGTGGGGTTGGTGCGCTGGCCGGTGCGCAGCTGCCAGACGTACGTCTTGGAGAACGTACCGCCGCTCAACTCACTGCATCCGCGCGCGACTTCCTCGTAGGTGTACTCGCGGCCGTTCGCGCGGATCGTGGTGAACAGTTTGTCGACCTTCCCGGCCAGTGACGACATCGGGGCTCCTTCTCATGCGCCGGGGTGAGCTGCCTCGGAGTGCCAACTCATCCTAGTTGACAGGGCCCTGGCTTGCACTTAACGTCGGGATCGCGTTAGCAGAGATGAACAGAGTGGTTTCCATGTCCACTCACGCGGACGACGGGGGTGTCCGCATGAGGGAGAGCTCGTCGCGGCGGCGGCCGGTCGCCACGGTCGCACGGCGCCGGCGCGATGAGCCGCAGAACGTACGATTCCGGCGTGCGGTCCTTGCGTGTGTACGCAGTTGTCCGCCCAGCCACTCTTTCTCCCCCCTTCTCCGTCTTTCTTACGGAACATGGCCGGCTCATGCGCGGGCCAGGCGCGCCCGCCACCAGTCCACCGTCGCCGCGAGCTGATGGTCGAGCGGTGTCGCGTCCGCGCCGAACGCCTCGCGGTACGCGGACGAGTCCACCACGAACGGCCGGTCGAACTGGTAGCGGACCTCCTGGAGCTCCCGCAGCAGCGGCGATACGAGCGATGCCACGCGCAGCACCGCCGACGGCAGCCGCCGTACCGGAACCGGCCGCACCCGCGCCTGTCCCGCGAGCCTGCCGGTCATCTCCCGCACGGACAGCGGCGGCACGGTCGGCACGTGCCAGGCCCGGCCCCAGGCGCTCTCCCGTTCCGCGACCTCGATCAGCGTCCTCGCCACGTCGGGGAGGTAGGTCCAGCTGTGCGGCGCGTCCGGATCGCCGAGGACGGAAACCGGCTTGCCCTCCAGAAGGCGCGGGACGACCCGGGAGGCCAGATGACCGCCATCGGTCACACCCGGACCGAAGAAGTCCGACGCGCGCACCTCGGCGACCCGGATACGGCCCTTTTCGTGCAGGCTCAGCGCCTGCTCCCAGATGTCGGCCCGGATCCGGCCCTTGGTCCCCGTCGCGGCCAGCGGCAGGTCCTCGGTCAGCTCACCCCGGACCGGTCCGTACCCGTACAGATTGCTCAGCAGGACGAGGACCGCGCCGGTCTGCTCGGCCGCGTGGTTCACCGACGCGGCGAGCGGCGGCCAGTCACGCGCCCAGTGGTGGTACGGCGGCGAGGCGCAGTTGTAGAGCGCGGTCGCATCCCGCGCGGCCTCCGCCAGCCGCTCCGGAACCGCCGCGTCCAGCGCTACCTGCTCGATCCCCGGCTCGTCGGGCCTGCCCGACCGCGTGACGACCCTTACAGAACGCCCCTTTTCGACCAGCAGCCGAGCCGTGGCCGCCCCGGCGGGGCCGAAACCTATGACGACGTGAACACCCATGCGCGAAGGCTAGCGAGCGGACCGGGCGCCCAACGGCGATCTCGGTCACGTTCGGGGAACAAGCCGGGGCCGGGCCGGAAAACGCGGAAGACCCCAGGTGAACTGGGGTCTTCTGGCTGGTGTCCGAGGGGGGACTTGAACCCCCACGCCCGATAAAGGGCACTAGCACCTCAAGCTAGCGCGTCTGCCATTCCGCCACCCGGACCAGGTGTCTGCCGGTCCGGCCCTCGGCCGTTCCGACATGGAAAACAATAGCAAACGTTCAGGGGTGGTCGATCACGGGCGGGCGGCGCCAGGGGCGCGCCCGTGACCAGCGGATGTCGGGAGTATTGCGGCCTTGGGCGCAGCGCCGCCGAGGGGGAGGATGGCGGAGGACCCCCGCCGCGGTCCGGGCCCCCTTCGGGAGGACGGCGCGGCCGTGAACCATGAGGAGGCAGTGTGAGCGAGTCGCAGCCGGCCCGTACGGTCACCGGCGAGGACGAGGTCGTCGACCTGTGCCGGGACCTGATCAGGATCGATACGAGCAACTACGGCGACCACTCCGGGCCGGGTGAGCGGGCCGCCGCCGAGTACGTGGCGGAGAAGCTCGCCGAGGTCGGGCTGGAGCCGCAGATCATCGAGTCGCACAAGGGCCGCGCCTCCACCGTGGCCCGCATCGAGGGCGCGGACCCGTCGCGGCCCGCGCTGCTCATCCACGGCCACACCGACGTGGTGCCCGCCAACGCGGCGGACTGGACCCACCACCCCTTCTCCGGGGAGATCGCGGACGGGTGTGTGTGGGGCCGCGGCGCGGTCGACATGAAGGACATGGACGCGATGACGCTCGCGGTCGTCCGCGACCGGCTGCGCTCCGGCCGCAAGCCGCCGCGCGACATCGTGCTGGCCTTCCTCGCCGACGAGGAGGCCGGCGGCGTCTACGGCGCCCGCCACCTCGTCGACAAGCACCCCGGGATCTTCGAGGGGGTGACGGAGGCCATCGGCGAGGTCGGCGGCTTCTCCTTCACCGTCAACGAGAACCTGCGGCTGTACCTGATCGAGACGGCCCAGAAGGGCATGCACTGGATGCGGCTCACCGTGGACGGCACCGCCGGTCACGGCTCGATGACCAACAGCGACAACGCGATCACCGAGCTGTGCGAGGCGGTCGGCCGGCTCGGGCGGCACAAGTTCCCGGTGCGGGTGACCAAGACCGTACGGTCCTTCCTGGACGAGCTGTCGGACGCCCTGGGCACCGAGCTGGACCCGGAGGACATGGAGGAGACCCTCGCCAAGCTGGGCGGCATCGCCAAGATCATCGGTGCCACGCTGCAGAACACCGCGGCGCCGACCCAACTGGGCGCCGGTTACAAGGTCAATGTCATCCCGGGCCAGGCGACCGCGGCCGTCGACGGCCGGTTCCTGCCCGGCCACGAGGAGGAATTCCTCGCCGATCTGGACCGAATTCTCGGCCCGCGGGTCAAGCGCGAGGACATTCATGCCGACAAGGCACTGGAAACCGGTTTCGACGGCCCCCTGGTGGCCGCCATGCAGTCGGCACTGAAGGCCGAGGACCCGATCGCGCGGGCCGTTCCGTACATGCTCTCCGGCGGTACGGACGCGAAGTCGTTCGACGACCTCGGAATCCGGTGCTTCGGTTTCGCGCCGCTGCGGCTGCCGCCGGAGCTGGACTTCGCCGGAATGTTCCACGGCGTGGACGAGCGGGTACCGGTGGACGGACTGAAGTTCGGGACGCGCGTGCTCGACCGGTTCATCGAGCAGAGCTGAGGTGAATTCCCGTGCCGGCGCACGGGACTTCCCCCGCCCGGCCTCGCACGCAGTCCGGGCAATCGCCCAGGCGTGCGTATTTAGCCGGAACGAGTGAATGCCGTCATAGGCTCGTAGCTTCATCACCTTCTCCTCGTTGCAGAGGGTGCGGTCCGCGGCTGGGACCGCATTGCCAACAA
This sequence comes from Streptomyces sp. NRRL F-5755, assembly GCF_001279365.1. Lineage (NCBI taxonomy): Bacteria > Bacillati > Actinomycetota > Actinomycetes > Kitasatosporales > Streptomycetaceae > Streptomyces > Streptomyces sp. NRRL F-5755. The sequence continues at coordinate 15,798 of NZ_LGCW01000256.1, forward strand.
GGAGGAATAATGATCAAGAAGGTCGTCGCCGCCGCGGCTGCCACCGGTGGTCTGGTGCTCGCCGGCGCGGGCATCGCCGTCGCCGACGCGGGGACGCAGGGCGCCGCCCTGAACTCCCCGGGCGTCATTTCGGGCAACGCCGTCCAGATCCCGATCCACGTGCCGATCAACCTGTGCGGCAACACGATTGACATCATCGGGCTGCTGAACCCTGCCTTTGGCAACACCTGCGTCAACGACTGACGCGGTGCCTGAACCCGTAAGGCTGTAATCCCGGTCGGCTCCGGAGTGCGCGCCATGCACTCCGGAGCCGACGGTTGTTCCGGCGCGCGGACGCCCGGCGTTCCGCGGGTCATTCGGCAGGTCAATGGCAGGGGAGAGCGAACCTATGCGACAGGTCGGGAAAAAGGGCCTGATCACGATGGCGGCAGCGAGCGGCGTACTGGCCGTCGCGAGCGGCTACGCGCACGCGGATGCCGGTGCGCAGGGGAATGCGGCGCATTCCCCGGGGGTGTTGGCAGGAAATGCCGGCCAACTCCCCGTGGACATTCCGGTGCAAGCCTGCGGCAATTCCGCGAACGTCGTCGGACTGCTGAATCCCGCCATGGGAAACGGGTGCGGCAGCGTCGGCGGTTCCCATGGCGGCGCGCACGGCGACCGGCGTCACGGCGGCAGCGGCCAGGGCGGTGCCGGCGCGCAGGGCTCGGCGCAGGGCTCGCCGGGCGTCGCCTCGGGCAACCACGTACAGGCGCCGGTCCACGCGCCGGTCAACGCCTGCGGGAATTCCGTCAACGTCGTCGGACTCGGCAACCCCGTCAACGCCAACGGCTGCGCCGCCGACGGCAGCAGCACCGGCGACGGCACCGGAACCGGCACCGACCACCAGGCGCCGCATCGCCCGGGCCCGCGGGACCCGCGGCCGTCCGGCGACGGCCCGCGTCAGCCGGGCGGCCCCGCCGCCCCGGCCGATGACCGCGCGGGCGAACCGGCGACCCCGGCGGAACGGCAGGCGCCGCACACGACGGACACGGCGGGCGCCGTACAGGAACGGGGGCCGCGCGCCCAGCTGGAGGAGTCCGCTCCGCATACGCAGATCGTCACCCCGCCCAAGCGGGACAAGGCGGCGGGCGAGGAGGAGGGGAACCTCGCCCAGACCGGCGCGGGTGCGCTCGGCCTCGCGCTGCCCGCGAGCGCGGGCCTGCTGATCGGCGGTGCGGTGCTCTACCGCCGCGCGCGTTCCGCACGCGGCTGAAGGGGCCGGCGGGCGGGCCCTACGGACCCGCTCGCGTACGGCACTTGCAGGACCGGCCACCGGCGCGCTGTGTGGCGGTCGGTCCTCCACCGGCCCGGCCCCGGCGTCGGACCGGTACGGCGGAGCGGGCCCCGCGTCGGCGGGGCCCGCTCCGCCGTGTCCGGGTGGGGGCCGCGGAGGCGGCGGTCACCTCGAACGGCGTGTGCCGCGGCGGCCGTGGCCGCTCACCAGGTCGCGCGGATCTGGCGGATGATCCGGCGGCGCAGCCGCACCCGGCGGCTGCCGTCGGGATTGAGGCGCAGGCGGTCCAACTCCCAGTGTCCGTACTCGGCATGGTCGGTCAGCAGGCGTGTGGCGGCCTTGCGGGAGACCCCTCGCGGCACATACACATCGCAGAATTCGTATTCCGGCATCGCATCTATTGTGCGGGACCGGCCCCGGTACGGATAGCGTCTGCACTATGTCTGATGCTGCGCAGCCTTCCGCTGCCGAGGTACGTGCCGCCGCCGAGGCGGTCAAAGCCGCGCTGGACCGTCACCTCGACGCGGTCGAACACCGCTCGGGCCAGGACGACCCCGCCGTCTACGCCGCGTTCGACGAACTCGCCGCGGCGGCTGAGGCGTACGACGAGCTGCTGTACGACACCTATGACGAGGTCACTCCCTTCGAGATCCCCGGCAACGACACGCTGCCCGCCTACGCGGGGCCGGAGGAACCCAGCGCGCTGAGCGTGCTGATCCGGCGGGACTACGCGGTGGCCGAACCGCAGCGGCTGCTGTCGCAGGCCCAGCGGATCGCCGACCTCGACCCCGAATCGGCCGCCGACGCCGCGGCCGAGGCCAGGGCGGTCAACGGCGGTACGGGATCGGTGGCCGGCGTGGTCGGCAGCAGTGTGCACGCGGCGCTGGGTGTGCTCTTCGGGGAGTTCGAACCGGACGAGATCGCCACCCGGCACAAGGAGTTCGGTCTGGAGGAGGGCGACTCCACGCTGTGGGTGGTCGCCGCCGACGAGATGCCCGAGCCCGGGGAATGGCTCTCCGCACCGTTCGACCAGACCGACCCGCAGCGGGTGGTGTGCCGCTTCGACGTCAGCTCCGTCTTCGACGAGGACCTGGAAACCGACGCGGACGACGACGATGTGCTGGAGCGGCTCGACGGGGAAAGGTGAGGGGCGGGCCTCCCCAGGGACCGGCCGCGCGCTCGCCGAGTGCCGGGAGGCCGGGGGCGGTCTTCGGCCGATTCCCGGGTGGTCTTTGGTCGGATCCGGTGCGGCCGGGGCGGACGGTGACGTAGCTCGGGCTGTGACGGCGGGGCCGGGCGGCGCGTCTCCGTGGGGAGGCGCCGCCCGGCTTCGTACGGAAGCGCCGCCCGGCCCCGTACGGGGGCGGGTGTCGACCGGTCCCGTACGGGCGCGCCGCCCGGCCCCTGCCGGGTGATCAGCCGGCCAGGGCGTCCGCCGTGGCCTGGACGGTGTGCAGCTGGAGCAGCGTCCGCAGGCGGGTGGTGCGCTCCTTCGCCGGGATCTCGGCGACCGCGCGCGGCAGCGCCTGGTCCACGCCCTGCACGACCGACAGGTGGCGCTCGGCGCGGCCGAAAGCCGTGTAGACCCAGGCGCGGGTGAGGCCCTGGGCGGCGTCGCCCGGCAGGACCACCACGGCGGCCGGCCAGCGGGTCCCGACCGCCTGGTGGGCGGTGATCGCCCAGCCGTGCCGGACCGTGTCGGCGCCGACCCGCTCGCGCGGGACGACCACGGGGGCACCGGCGCACTCCAGGTGCAGACCGGCCGCGTCGGCGCCGGTGACCGTCCCGGGGACGGTGCGGCCGGGGACGGGGGAGTAGGCCACGCGGTCGCCCGGGTCGAAGCCGCCGAACCGGCCGGGGCCGGGGTTCAGCCGCTCCTTGAGGGCCGCGTTCAGCGCGCGGGTGCCCGCGGCGCCGCCGTGGCCGACGGTGATGACCTGGGTCTGCTCGGCGGGGACGCCGATCGCGCGGGGCACCGAGTCGGCGACGAGCTGCACCGTACGGTGCACCGCCTCGCCCGGGTCGCGGGCCGGGACGATCACCACCTCCTTGCCGGGCGCCTCGACCTGGTTCAGCTCGCCGATGCCGATGCCGGAGACCAGCTCGCCGACCGGGCCGAAGTCGGGGGTGCGGGAGGCGACCTGGGGGCAGCAGCGGGCGGCGAGCACATCGGCGAACAGCCGTCCGGGACCCGCCGACCACAGCACGCCGGGGTCGCCGCTGAGGACCAGCCGGGTGCCGTCGGTCAGCGACTCGACGAGCATCGCGGCGGTTTCCAGGTCGAGCTGGGGCGCGTCCAGCACGACCAGGACGTCGAGCGCGAGGGCGCCGTCCGCGTCCCGGCCGGGCCCTTCGCGGCCGGCCAGCAGCCCGGAGAGCGTGACGGCGGCCTTGGCGGCGTCCTCGGGGGCGCCCGGCGCCGCGGCCAGGTCCGCGAACGCCTCGGTGGCCTCGGCGATCTGCCGGGACAGCCGGGCGCGGCCGTCGGCCGTGTGGGTGGCGCCGCAGGCGCGCAGACCGAGGGCGCGGGCCGCGGCGATCAGCGCGGCGGGCTCGGCGCGGGCGGCCTCGGCACCGGTGTGCGCGACCAGGCCGCTGCGGGCCGCGGCGCGGATCAGTTCGGCGGCGGAGGGGGAAGGGGCGGCCGTCGCGGCGGCCTCCCACCGGGCCGGGCCCGGCTGCCGTACGGGCCGTACGGGGGAGTCGGTGTCCGGCTGCGGCGCGCCGGTGTCGGGCTCCGGTGCGTCGGCGTCGGGCCGGTCACCGCCGTCTTCGTCGGCTCCGGCGTCGCCCTCGTCGTCTGCGGTCCCTTCATCGCCTTCGGAGGCGGCACCGTCCGCGTCGGAAGGCTCCTCGAAGGTGTTGAGCAGCCGGGCCAGGCCGTCCGCGACGCTCTCCTCGGCCATGGCGAACCGGTCGAGCCCGAGCAGGATGCGGACCGGCTGCTCCTCGTCCTCGTCGTCCGCCGCCGGACGCGCCCCGGGGGTCTCGATGGCGTCCTGGAAGACCAGCACGGCGCCCTCGGCGATGGCCGTTTGCAGCGCCTCGTCCGGGTCCGGTACGGAGCGCTGGGCGAGCGCTGCGCGCAGCGCGGACGCCTCCAGCGCGGAGTGCCCGGCCAGGGCCGCCTGCTCCAGCAGCCAGCCGACCAGGGCCTGCGCGCGCCGCTCGTCGTCCGGTCCGCAGGCCGGGCCGAGCAGCGCCCGCGCGAAGCCGTCGGCCTGCTCGGGGCGGACGCCCGGCACGGAGAGCAGCTGCCAGGGGTCCTCGCGCAGCGCCTCCGCCGCGCGCTCGCCGAGCGTTTCGGCGATCTTCCCGGCCAGCGCCTCGGGGGCGCCGCCCGCCGTCAGCACCTGCCGTACGCCGTCGAGCCCGGGGGCCAGGTCGGCCGTCGTGGCCGGGTGCGGGGCGGCGTGCTCGGCGGGGGCGGGGCGGTTCGGGCCGTCGCCGTTCGGGGCCGGGTGGGTGTGGGCTTGGGGACCGTTCTGGGGGCTGCTGGGAGCGCTGGTTCGGGCATCGCTCTGGGCGGGCCGGGCCGCGCTTTCCGGCGCGGAGCCCGCCGGCCCGCCCGCCGGCCCACCCTGACCGGCACGTTCCTGGGAACCGGCCGCCGGAGCCGGAACGCCGCCGTTCTTACGGGCCCCCGCTGCCGCGCCCGTACCGCCCGCCCGAGGAGAGCGCGCGGTGAAGAACGAGTCCGCCGACCGCTCACCGCTCTCCACGGCCCGCACCGCCGCCGCCAGCGCCGCGGCGGTCGGCACACCACCCTGCCCGGCGGCACTGGCCCCACCGGCAGCACCCGCGCCGCCCGAACCGGCCCCAGCCCCGGCCGCACCCGGGTCCGCACCGCCCGCACCCGTCTCCGGACCGCCCGCACCGGCTGCCCCAGGGACATCCGCCCCGGGAGCATCCACCCCAGGAGCCCCCTGACCCCCCGCCCCGGAAGCGCCCGCCGTGGCGGTCTCCCCCTCGGTGGTCTCCGGGCCGGGCGCGGTGGGCTCGGGCGCGGCCTCGTCGGAGAGGCGGTCGGTACTCACAGCGTGCTCCAGTCGTGGTCGGGGTAGTGGTGCACCGGGGCCGAGATGTCGTCCAGGGCCCGGCAGATCTCGTCAGGAAGACTAAGGGTCTCCACTGACAATGCCGCTCTGAGCTGCTGCGCCGTGCGTGCGCCGACGACCGGGGCGGCGACTCCGGGGCGGTCGCGCACCCATGCGAGAGCCACTTGCAGCGCGGTGACGGCGAGGCCGTCGGCGGCCGTGGTGACCGCTTCGACGATCCGGCTCGCGGTGTCGTCCAGATACGGGGCGACGAACGGCGCGAGCTGTTCCGAGGCGCCGCGGGAGTCGGCCGGGGTGGCGTGGCGGTACTTGCCGGTGAGCACCCCGCGCCCCAGCGGCGACGAGGGCAGCAGGCCGACGCCCAGGTCGCGCGCCGCGGGCAGCAGCTCCCGCTCGATGCCGCGCTGGAGGAGGGAGTACTCCATCTGGGTGCCGGCCAGGCGCGTCCGTATGGTCGGCGCGGACAGCTGCCAGGTCGCCGCCTTGGCCAGCTGCCAGCCGGAGAAGTTCGAGACGCCCACATAGCGCGCGCGGCCGGTGGCCACCGCGATGTCGAGCGCCTGAAGGGTCTCCTCCAGCGGGGTGTGCGGGTCGAAGGCGTGCAGCTGCCACAGGTCGACGTAGTCCGTGCCGAGACGTTCCAGCGAGGCGTCGAGCGCGTCCAGCAGGTGGCGGCGGGAGCCGTCGACGCGGCGGTCCGCGGCCAGGACGCTGCCCGCCTTCGTCGCGATCACCAGGTCCCGGCGCGGCACCAGCTGCTCGCAGAGGCGGCCGAGGAGGTACTCGGCGCCGCCGTCCGCGTACACGTCCGCCGTGTCCACGAGGGTGCCGCCGGCCTCCCAGAACGCCTTGAGCTGTTCGGCGGCGTCGTGCTCGTCGGTGTCCCGGGCCCAGGTCAGTGTGCCGAGGCCGAGACGGGACACGCGCAGGCCCGTACGGCCGAGGTGCCTTTGCTCCATGAACCTTGAGATTACTGGCCCGTCGGCCTGGCCAGGGGACCCTGTGGACAACCGCCGGCCGGTGCGCCGCCGGCCTGTGGACAACCCGGCGGCCCGCCCCGGCACCGCGCCGTCCGGGGCCGGCCGGTGACGCCCGGCACCACCCCGCGCTAGAGTCCCCGGAACACCGACGTTACTGATCAGTAAGGGGAGCGCGATGAAGCTCGGGATCAACCTCGGCTACTGGGGCGCCGGGATGGACGCGGACAATCTGGCCGTGGCGCAGGAGGCGGACCGGCTCGGCTACGCGGTCTGCTGGGCCGCCGAGGCGTACGGCTCCGACGCGCCCACCGTGCTCTCCTGGGTCGCCGCCCAGACCGAGCGCATCGACGTCGGCTCGGCGATCTTCCAGATCCCGGCGCGTACGCCCGCGATGACCGCGATGACCGCCGCCACCCTCGACTCCCTGTCCGGCGGCCGCTTCCGGCTGGGCCTGGGCGTCTCCGGGCCGCAGGTCTCCGAGGGCTGGTACGGCGTGAAGTTCGACAAGCCGCTGGCCCGGACCCGCGAGTACGTGGAGATCGTCCGCAAGGCGATGACGCGCGAGCGGCTGTCCTACGAGGGGCAGCACTGGACGCTGCCGCTGCCCGGCGGCCCCGGCAAGCCGCTGAAGCTGACCGTGCACCCGCAGCGCACCCACATCCCGCTCTACATCGCCGCGATCGGCCCCAAGAACCTCACCCAGACCGGCGAGATCGCCGACGGCGCGCTGTTGATCTTCCCCTCCGCCGACCACCTGGAGGAGACGGCCGTCGCGCACATCCGGGCGGGCCGCGAGAAGGCCGGCAAGACGCTGGAGGGCTTCGACATCTGCCCGACGCTGCCGCTGGCCGTCGGCGCCGACAAGGACGTCAGCGCGCTCGCCGACACCTTCCGCCCGTACACCGCGCTCTACGTGGGCGGCATGGGCAGCCGCAAGCAGAACTTCTACAACCAGCTCGCGCGGCGCATGGGCTACGAGAAGGAGGCGACCGAGATCCAGGACAAGTACCTGGCCGGCGACAAGGAGGGCGCGGCGGCGGCGATTCCGCACCAGCTGATCGACCAGACCACGCTGCTGGGCTCCGTCGAGCGCATCGCGGACCGGATGCAGGCGTACGCGGCGGCCGGGGTGACCACGCTGACGCTCGCGCCCGCGGGCTTCACGCTGGAGGAGCGGATCGCCTCGCTGCGGGCGGGCTCCGAGGCCCTGGAGCGCGCGGGGCTGGCGTAGCGCCGTCGGCTGCGGCCGTGGTGGGGGCTCGGGGGTCTTCCCCGCCACGGCCGTCACCCGGCACAACGCCGGTACGGCCCGCGTGGTTACGCGGCGGCGCCCCGCACCGCCGCCGCTCCGCCTTCCGGCCGCCCCGCCGGTCATCCGAATGCACGAGATGGCCGACGCATCGGTTGCCACTCCCTACGTACCGCTCTTTACTTTTCTTTTGCGGATGTGGCGTAGGGGAGGTGCCCGATGCTCTCGGCGCGAAGCGTGTTCCAGGAGATTGTCGACCACGACGAGTCCTACCGGCTCTTCTGCTCCATCGCGGCCAGCGGCGAGGCGCAGGGCGGCTGGGAGAACGGCCGGATCGCCGCGCTGGTCCCCGCATCCCAGCGTGCCCTGGCCCCCAAGGTCGCCCGGCACGGCGCCGACGAGGACAAGCACGGCCGCCTGTTCAACGCGCTGCTGCGCAAGCGCGGCCTGGACCCGGTGCCGGTCCCCGAGGCCACCGACTACACCGCCCTCCTGGAGCGCCGGGGGATCGGTCTGGCCCACGACAAGCTGCGCCGTGACGAGCCGCTCACCGAGCGGGACATCATCGTCTACCTCGCGCACAGCCGGGTCACCGAGCAGCGCGCCGCCGAGCAGATGGACCTGCTGAAGAAGTACTTCGGCGAGCACCCGGAGCTCGGCCGGGCGATCCGGATGATCGCGCAGGACGAGGAGAACCACCTCGCCTACTGCCACGAGGAACTGCTGCGCCTGGCGGAGCAGGGCCACGGCCCGGTGATCCGGCGCACGCTGAGGGACTGTGCGCGTGTCGAGATCGAGGTCCACCGGGACGTGAGCCTGGCGGTGATGGCCCACATGGGCCGCATTCTGGGCTGGTCGCGGGCCAGGTCCGCGGTCCTCGCCGCCGGCATCCGCGCGGTGTACGCCTACGAACGGTTCGGCGGCCGGCGCCGGATGGTCACGCTGCGGTTCCCCGAGCGGCGCGACGCGCTGGGCGGTCCGGCCGCCTCGGCGCCGGAGTTCGTCTGAAGGCGTACGGGGGCGCGTGACCCGGGCGGCAGCGGTCCGTACGCCCGCGTGCGCGCCGTCGCTCACAGCCAGCCGCGGCGCTTGAAGGTCCGGTACAGCAGCAGCTCGATGATCACCATCAGCAGCAGGATGCCGTAGTAGCCCCAGGACCACTTCAGCTCCGGCATGTGCTCGAAGTTCATGCCGTACACACCGGCGATCAGCGTCGGTACGGCCGCCAGCGCCGCCCACGCGGAGATCTTGCGCATGTCGTCGTTCTGGCGCACGCCCATCTGTGCCAGATGGGCGCTGAGGATGTCCGACAGCAGCCGGTCCAGGCCCTCGACGGACTCGTTGGCGCGGGTGAGGTGGTCGCCGACGTCCCGGAAGAACGGGCGGGCCTCGTCGTGCACGAAGGGCACCCCCGGATTCTGCAGGCGCAGCATCGGCTCCACCAGCGGGTTGGCGGCCCGCCGGAACCCCAGCACCTCGCGCTTGAACGCGTAGATCGCCGCCGCCGTGTTGTTGCTGTCCCCGCCGCGGGACGGGGCGAACACCTCCGCCTCCAACTCCTCCAGGTCCACCTGGAGTTCCGCGGCCACCTCGATGTAGTGGTCGACCACGGCGTCGCCGACCGCGTACAGCACCGCGGTGGGGCCGTGCCGCAGGACGTCCGGCTCGTGCTCCAGGCGGCGGCGCACCGCGGCGAGCGGGCTCGCCTCGCCGTGCCGGACGGTGACCACGAAGGAGTCCCCGAGGAAGATCATCAGCTCGCTGGCGGAGACGGAACCCGCCGCGTCGTCGTACGCGATTGGCTTGAGCACCATGAACAGCGAGTCGTCGTACACCTCCAGCTTCGGCCGCTGGTGCGCCTTGAGCGCGTCCTCCACGGCGAGCGGGTGCAGCCCGAACTCGCTGCTGACCCGGTCGAACTCCTCCTCGGTGGGCTCGTGCAGCCCGAGCCACAGGAAGGAGTGCCCTTCGGCGCGCGCCGCTTCGAGGGCGTCGGAGAAGTCCTCCGGCCCTTCGGTGCGGCGGCCGTCCTGGTAGATGGCGCAGTCGACGATCACACTGGGCATTGTCACTCGCGCTCCCGGACCATGCCAGGAACGCAGGGCAGGGCGGGGGGCGCGGGGTGTACGGGTACGGACCCGAACCGCCTTCGAGGACTTGCTGTACGGACTCTACGGACCTCCGTCCGGTGCCGCGCCGCCAAGAACGTAGGCTGGCTGCCATGCCCACGCTGATCCTGGTACGGCACGGCCGCTCCACCGCCAACACGTCCGGCCTGCTCGCCGGACGGACGCCCGGAGTGGCCCTCGACGAGCGCGGCGCCGCCCAGGCCGCGGCCCTGCCCGGCCGCCTGGCGGACCTGCCGCTCGCCGCCGCCGTGAGCAGCCCGCTGCAACGCTGCCTGGAAACCTTGCAGCCCCTGCTCGACGCCCGCCCCGGCCTGCCGCTGCACACCGAGGACCGCATCACCGAATGCGACTACGGCGACTGGTCGGGCCGCAAGCTGGCCGAGCTGAACGACGAGCCGCTGATGGAGGTCGTCCAGCAGCACCCGTCCGCCGCCGCCTTCCCCGGCGGCGAGTCGATGCGCGGCATGCAGGCGCGCGCCGTGGACGCGGTCCGCGACTGGAACGCCCGGATCGAGGCCGCGCACGGCCCCGAGGCCGTCTATGCGATGTGCTCGCACGGCGACATCATCAAGTCGCTGGTCGCCGACGCCCTCGGGCTGCACTTCGACCTGTTCCAGCGGATCTCGGTCGAACCCTGTTCGCTGACCGCGATCCGCTACACGCGGCTGCGCCCGTATGTCGTACGCCTCGGCGACACCGGTGACTTCGGCACACTGGCACCGAGGGAGGACGGCAGCTCGGCGGCGGACGACCGGGACGCGGCCGTCGGCGGCGGCGCGGGCGGACCGTGATCAGCGGGCGCAGTAGGGTGGTGCGACGACGCTGCCGGCCACACCTTCCGCGCACCATAGCCGCACGCATCACCCACAGGAACCGCAGCGACCACCACCCCGCAGTCGAGCAAACGGAGCAGGACGTTGTCCCGTCAGGTGTTCTTCTACGACGCGCCGGACCGCTTCGTGGCCGGTACGGTCGGGCTGCCTGGCCGCCGTAGCTTCTTCCTCCAGGCGTCGGCCGCCGGCCGCACCACCAGTGTCGCCCTGGAGAAGACCCAGGTCGCCGCGCTCGCCGAGCGCATCGACGAGCTGCTGGACGAGGTGGTGCGCCGCAGCGGCGGCAACGCCCCCGTCCCCGCGGTCGCTCCCGCCGAACCGGCCGACACCGCGCCGCTGGAGTCGCCGGTGGAGGAGGAGTTCCGGGTCGGCACCATGGCGCTGGCCTGGGACGGCGACGAGCAGCGCATGATCATCGAGGCCCAGGCGCTGGTCGAGCTGGACGCCGACACGGACGAGGACCTGGCCGAGGCCGAGGAGCGGCTGCTCCAGGACGACGAGAACGGTCCGCCGATGCTGCGGGTCCGCCTCACCGGCTCGATGGCCCGCTCGTTCGCCAAGCGGGCCCTGGAGGTCGTCAACGCGGGCCGCCCGCCGTGCCCGCTGTGCAGCCTGCCGCTCGACCCGGAAGGACATGTGTGCCCGCGCCAGAACGGGTACCGGCGGGACGCGTGATGCCGGGGGAGGAGACGGTGGCGGCCGACGGCGCCGGTGCGGCCGACCGGGTGGCGGACCGCCGGACGGGTGGGAGCCGGGACGGCGGGACGCGCGGCGGAGCCGACGGCGGCATATCCGCCCGGGCCGCCGCCGAGCGCCCCGTACGGCTGTCCGCCGACGCGCTGGCCCGCGGCGAGCTGACCGTACGCGGACAGGTCCGGGAGGCGTCCAACGCCGTCCTGTACTGCACGATCACCTATGAGGGCGCCACCGGCTCTTGCGTCTACAAGCCCGTCGCCGGTGAGCGCCCGCTGTGGGACTTCCCCGACGGCACGCTCGCCCAGCGCGAGGTCGCCGCCTACGAGCTGTCCCGGGCCACCGGCTGGGACCTGATCCCCACCACGGTGCTGCGCGACGGCCCGTACGGCCAGGGCATGGTCCAGGAGTGGATCGAGGCCGCGCCGGAGGACGCCGAGCTGCTGGCCCTGGTCGAGCGGGACGAACCGGGGCCCGGCTGGAAACCGGTGGGTTTCGCCGAGGTCGGCGAAGGACGCACCGCGCTTCTGGTACACGCCGACGACGAGCGGCTGCGCCGCCTCGCCGTCCTGGACGCCGTGATCAACAACGGCGACCGCAAGGGCGGCCACCTGCTGCCCGCCGCCGACGGCCGGCTCTACGCCATCGACCACGGCGTGACCTTCAACGCCGACGACAAGCTGCGCACGCTGCTGTGGGGCTGGGCGGGCGAGCCGCTGACCGCGGAGGCCCGTACGGTGCTGGAGCGGCTCGCCACGGCGCTGGCCGAGGGCGCCCCGCTCGCCACCCGACTGGCCGCGCTGATCACCGGCGCCGAGCTGGCGGCGCTGCGCGCACGCGTCGCGGACCTGCTGCGCACCGGGGTGCACCCGCGGCCCGGCGGCGACTGGCCACCGATTCCCTGGCCACCGGTCTGACCGGCGGCCGGGGGCCGGCGAGGGCCCTTCTGGGCGCACTGCACACTTGGCCGCCCGGCACAAGAGTCCGCATTCGGCCAAGATCCGTGGTCCGGTTCGTATGCGGAACATGCGTCCGGTTACGCTCAAGGCATGCATGCATGGCCCGCTTCTGAGGTCCCCGCCCTGCCCGGTCAGGGCCGCGACCTGAGGATCCACGACACCGCGACCGGCGGACGGGTGACCCTCGACCCCGGTCCCGTCGCCCGTATCTATGTCTGCGGCATCACGCCGTACGACGCCACCCACATGGGGCACGCGGCGACCTACAACGCGTTCGACCTGGTCCAGCGCGTGTGGCTCGACACGAAGCGCCAGGTGCACTACGTGCAGAACGTCACCGACGTCGACGACCCCCTCTTGGAGCGGGCGCTGGCCACCGGCGACGACTGGACCGCGCTGGCGGAGCGCGAGACCGCCCTCTTCCGTGAGGACATGACCGCCCTGCGGATGCTCCCGCCGCGCGAGTACGTCGGCGCCGTCGAGGCCATACCGTGGATCGTGCCGATGGTCGAGCGGCTGCGCGACAACGGCGCCGCCTATGAGCTCGAAGGCGACATCTACTTCTCCGTCGAGGCCGACCGGCACTTCGGCGAGGTCTCCCGGCTCGACGCCGAGGCGATGCGGGTGCTGTCCGCCGAGCGCGGCGGCGACCCGGAGCGCCCCGGCAAGAAGAACCCGCTCGACCCGATGCTGTGGATGGCCGCCCGCGAGGGCGAGCCCAGCTGGGACGGCGGCTCGCTGGGCCGCGGCCGGCCGGGCTGGCACATCGAGTGTGTCGCCATCGCCCTGCAGTACCTCGGCATGGGCTTCGACGTGCAGGGCGGCGGCTCCGACCTCGCCTTCCCGCACCACGAGATGGGCGCCTCGCACGCCCAGGCGCTGACCGGCGAGCACCCCTTCGCCCAGGCGTATGTGCACGCCGGCATGGTCGCCCTGAACGGCGAGAAGATGTCCAAGTCCAAGGGCAATCTCGTCTTCGTCTCCAAGGTGCGCCGCGACGGCACCGACCCGGCGGCCATCCGCCTGGCCCTGCTCGCGCACCACTACCGGGCCGACTGGGAGTGGACCGACGCGGTCCTGGAAGAGGCCGTGGAGCGGCTGGCGCGCTGGCGTGCCGCGGTCTCCCGCCCGGACGGCCCGCCCGCCGAGGCGCTGCTGGAGGAGATCCGTACGGCGCTCGCCGACGACCTGGACTCGCCGGCCGCGCTCGCCGCGGTCGACCGCTGGGCCGCCGCGCAGCAGGCGGACGGCGGCAGCGACGAGGGCGCGCCCGGCCTGGTCTCGCGCGCTGTGGACGCGCTGCTCGGCGTCGCGCTGTAGCCGTACGGCGGGCTTGGCTTCCCACCCACCCACCGGGGCGTTCCCTCTCGTGAGGGAGCGCCCCGATTCGCTTGTGAAGACCGGCCGTTGTGGCGGGCGGTGGGCGGCGGAGTGTGCTGGGCTGGCGTCACAGGACCCTCGCAGGAAGGACGTGCACCATGCACCGCTCCCTGTCCCGCCGAAGACTCCTCGCCACCGGTACGGCCCTGGGCGCCGGAGCCGCCCTGGCACCGCTCGGCCCCCTCGCCCCGCCCGCGCACGCGGCCGGCGACTGGCCCATCACCTTCTCCCTGCCCGACGGATTCCGGCCGGAAGGCATCGCCATCGGCCGCGGCCCGTACGCGTATTTCGGCTCCATCGGCGACGGTTCGGTCTACCGCGCCGACCTGGCCACCGGCCGGGGACGGCTGATCACCGGCAGCCTCGGTACGGACCGGCAGTCCGTCGGCCTCAAGCTCGACGCCAGGGGGCGGCTGTTCATCGCGGGCGGCCTGGGCAGGGTGCGCGTCGTGGACGCGCGCAGCGGCGCCGTCCTGGCCTCGTACGAGGTCGGCGGCGGCGTGCCGGCGCTCGTCAACGACGTCGTCCTCACCCCGGACGCCGCCTACTTCACCGACTCCTACCAGGCCCGGCTGTTCGTGCTGCCCCTCGGCCGGCACGGCGAGCTGCCCGGCCCCGACGGGATCCGCACCCTGCCGCTGACCGGGGAGTGGGTCCAGAGCTCCTTCACGGCGAACGGCATCGAACGTACCCCGGACGGTGCCGCGCTGCTCGTGGTCAACGTCGTGGCCGGGGCGCTCTTCCGCGTCGATCCGCGCACCGGGGACGCCCGCAAGGTGCCGCACACCGGCCCGCCGCTCGTGAACGGGGACGGACTGCTGCTCCTGGGGCGCCAGTTGTACGTGGTGCAGCAGTTCCAGAACGCCGTGGACGTGCTGCGCCTGAACGGCAGCGGCACCCGCGGCCGGGCCGTCGCCCGGATCACCGACCCGCGCTTCGACATCCCGACCACCGCCGCCGTCTGCGGCGACCGCATCTATCTGCCCAACGCCCGCCTGAGCGTCGACCCGCCGCTGCCGACCACGACGTACACCGTGGTCGCGGTGGAGCGCGTATGACCCGCCGCATGCGAGGACGCCCGGCCGGGCCGCGCTCCCTGACCCGCCGGAAACTGCTCGCCACGGGCGCCGCCCTGGGAGCGGGCGCGGCACTCGGCTCCGTTGCGCCCGCCGCGGCCCGCGCCCGTACGGCCGCCGAACCCGGCCGTACGGTCTTCCGGCTGCCCGACGGCTTCCGGCCGGGCTGCGTCGGCGACGGGCGGTTCAACCTCCTCTACTTCGGCTCGCTCCACGACGGTTCGGTCCACCGGATCGACCCGGCCACCGGGGAGGGCGCCCCCGTCCACCGGGGCACCGGCGGCCCGGCGGTCGCCCTCCAGGTCAACTGGCAGACCTCCCTGTTCATCGCGGGCGGCGCGAGCGGCGAACTGCGCGTGATCGAGGGCGGTACGGGCGCGGTACGCGGCATCTATCCGCTCGGCGGCGCGGGGGCGTACGCGAGCGATCTGATCGGGCTCGGCGCCGGGCACTACGTGACCGACGCCGCCCGGCCCTCCGTCCACCTGCTGCCGTACGGCCCTTTCGGCTCTCTCCCGCCCCCGCCGGGCGGCATCGTCACCCTGCCGCTGACGGGGGAGTGGGTGCAGGGCGACGGGCCCACGGCCACCGGTATCACCTACGCGGACGACGGCGGCCTGATCATCCTCAACTCCGCGGCGGGAGCCCTGTACCGGGTCGATCCGAAGACCGGGAACGCCGTACGCATCCCCCACCACGGCCCGTCGCTGTGCGGCGCCGACGGACTGCGCACCCTGGGCGGCCGCCTCTACGTCGTCCGGCCGGAGCGGAACGCGGTGGACGTGCTGCGCCTCGACCCGGCCACCGGCAGCACGACCGTCGGCCGCCTCACCGACCCGGGCCTCGACGTGCCGGGCAAACCGGCGGTGGACTGGTCGCGTACGCAACTGTGCGTCCCCAACACCCGCCGGGGGACGCCGCCGACCCCCACGACCCCGTACACCGCGCTGTCCCTGCCGGTAGGAGATCAGAACGGCCCCGGCCCCAGCCCCGGAGGGGGAACGATGCCGGCCTCGTGAGCCACCACCGCGGCGGCGGCCCGGTTCCCCACGCCCAGGCGCGCCAGGATGGAACGGACATGGGCCTCGACCGTGCCCTCCACCACCTGCAACTGCCGGGCGATCTGCCCGTTGGACAGGCCGCCGCCGAGGAAGGCCGGCACGTCCCGCTCCCGGCCGGTGAGGGACCGGACCCGGTCGCGGGCGGCGGCCCGCCGGGCGGCCCGAGATGCTCCACCGCGGCCGCCGCCCGGCTCCCGGTCTCGCCCGCGGCGCGCCGGTGGTGCTCCGCGAGCCCGGGTGCGAGCTTCAGCGTGCCGGCGCACAGGGCGATCAGACCGAGGGCGTGGCCGAGCACGTCGTGCATGTCCCGGGCGATCCGGGCCCGCTCGGCCAGCCGGGCACGCTCGACGAGCCGCCGCTATTCGCGTTGCAGCTGCTCGGCCCGCTTCCAGCCCGCCTGAGTCCGCCGCCGGAACCGGCCCGCCCACCAGGCGCACGGCGTGGCGGCCGGCGTCACGGCCACCACGGCCGGCACACCTGAACCGTCTGTCATCGCCGCGTCCCCTTCCCCCGCTCAAGAGCGGCACCGGCCGCCCCGGCCACACCAGGAGCCGGACCGGCCGCTCTGATCGTTACGGATCTCAGCGTTCGCCCGGCGCGAAGGCGGCCCGTACGACGCGGGCGGCGACCGGATTCATCGTCTCGCCCTTGGCGTCCACCGCGTTGACGGAGTACACCAGCGTCCGCGACAGGTCCCGGGTGGCCGCGATGAGCGTGTTATAGCCGGGCCGGGCGCCGCTCTTGCCCCAGACGATCCGCCCGTGACCGAGGTCGTAGCGCTGGAGGCCCGCGCTCATCGTCGCGCCCTCGACGTCCGGCAGCGTGAACATCTCCTTCTCCAGCAGCGGTTGCGGCACGATCTTCCCCCGGAACAGCGCGACCAGGAACTTCTCCAGATCGGCGGTGGTGGAGATCATGTCGCCCACCGCCCAGCGGTCCGACATGTTCCACTTGGTCGCGTCCACCACCGCGCCGCTCGTCAGCCGCTGGTAGCCCCGGTGGTGCGGGCCGTGGATCCGCGGGTCGGGCCCGCCGGGGAACGAGGTGTGCGCCATGCCGGCCGGCCGGAAGACCCGGATCTTCGCCTGGTGCTCGTACGTGTCGTGGGTGACCTTCTCGATCAGCATGCCGAGCACGGTGTAGTCGATGTTGCTGTAACGCTGCTTCCTGCCCGGCCCCTCACCGGGCCCGCGGTAGGGCCCCTTGGCGACGGACGCCGCGACCACGTCCCGCGGGGAGAGGGTGCAAAAACGGTTCTCGTAGCCCTCGGCGTCCGCCGGGCCCAGCGACGCGCCCGGCTGCAGCCCGCTGGTGAAGGTGAGCAACTGCCGTACGGTGATGGGCTCGAAGGCATCCGGCAGCAGGCCGGGCAGATAGTGCTGGACGGTGCCGTCCAGGTCGATCCGCTTCTCCGCCGCGAGCTGGAGGACGAGCGCCGAGGTGACCACCTTGGTGGTCGAGCCCGCGCGGAACCGCGCGTTCTCCAGGGGCCCGCGGCCGGTGGACAGGTCGCGCACCCCGGCGCTCCCGTGCCAGCTGCCGTGCCCGCCCACCCGTACCAGCGCGGCGGTCGTGTCCCGGTCCGGCAGCCCGCCGAGCGCCTCCCGGAGCGCTGCGGCGTCCGGGCCGTCGGACCGCTGGGAAGCCGCCGGGTGCGCCCCGGCCGGTGTGGGGGCCGCGGCCGCCGGGCTCACGGCGGACCCGATGACAAGTGCGGCGATCAAGGTGGCGGTGGCGGCGCGGGTACGCAAGGGGACTCCAAGGGTGGGCGGATCACGGCTCTTCGTACGAAGACCAAGAGCAGCTTTCCGGACCCGCGCCCGCGAGGGATCACCGGTGAGGAGGAGCACGTGCCCGCACCGCCTTAGGGGACGACCCGGAGCCGCCCCGGTGGCAGCCCCTGGTGGGGTCAGCCCTCGGAGCCGTCCGCCGGGCCGTCCTTCGGGCTGTCCGTCGGGCTGTCCTCCGGGGCCTCGGCGTCCGGCTTGCGGGAGTCCGGGCCGCTGCCTGCCGAGTCCGGTCCCTTGGCCTCCGGTCCCCTGGTCTCCTGGCCCTTGGGGTCCGTCGGGCCGCCCGGTTCGCGGCCCGGGTCCTTGGACTCCTTCGCCTCCTTCGGAGCGGGCTTCGGCGGGCGGGTGCGGCCGCTGGCCGTGTCGCGCAGGTACGAGCCGTCCCGGCCGTCGGCGACGCCGCCCTCGGTGGCCAGGCCGGGGCCGGCCTGCGGGTCCCGGCGGCGCAGATAGCGTTCGAACTCGCGGGCGATGGCCTCGCCGGACGCCTCCGGCAGATCGGCGGTGTCCCGCGCCTCCTCCAGCGACTGGACGTACTCGGCGACCTCGCTGTCCTCGGCCGCCAGCTGGTCCACGCCCAGCTGCCAGGCGCGCGCGTCCTCGCTCAGCTCGCCCAGCGGGATGCGCAGGTCGAGCAGGTCCTCCAGGCGGTTCAGGAGCGCCAGGGTGGCCTTCGGGTTCGGCGGCTGGGAGACGTAGTGCGGCACCGCGGCCCACAGGCTGACGGCCGGGACGCCCGCGTGGGTGCACGCCTCCTGGAGGATGCCGACGATGCCCGTCGGGCCTTCGTACCGGGTCTCCTCCAGGTCCAGCCGGCGCGCCAGGTCCGGGTCGGAGGTGACGCCGCTGACCGGCACCGGCCGGGTGTGCGGGGTGTCACCGAGCAGCGCGCCCAGCACCACCAGCATCTCCACGCCCAACTCGTGCGCGAAGCCCAGGATCTCGTTGCAGAACGAGCGCCAGCGCATGCTGGGCTCGATGCCCCGTACCAGCACCAGGTCGCGGGGCTTGCCCTTGCCGTTCGCGTCGGCGATCCGGACGACGGAGAGCCGGGTCGTGGGCCATGTGATCTTGCGGACGCCGCCGTCCAGCCAGACGGTCGGGCGGTTGACCTGGAAGTCGTAGTAGTCCTCCGCGTCCAGCGCGGCGAACACCTCGCCCTTCCATTCCCGGTCCAGATGCGCGACCGCGGCGGAGGCGGCGTCGCCGGCGTCGTTCCAGCCCTCGAACGCGGCCACCATGACCGGGTCGATCAGCTCGGGAACCCCCTCGAGCTCGATCACCCAGCGCCTCCTTCCGACCGGCGCCGCCTCCTCGGGGCGGCCACCGGCAGCAGTTCCTTTGCGTGCGCCCCCAGCCTACGGCGTCCGTGGTACCCCCACGCAGCCCCTGTGCACGAACGAGTGTGCATACATCCGACGTGTTCGGATTGCGTCCGCCCCTGCCCCCGTACCGGCCCCGCGCCCGGCCCGACACCGCCCGGCGTCCGAAAACCGACGCCGGTCCGTACCGTCCGCACGCCCCCTGGACGCTGCCACGGAGCGGCGCTATACATCGGGGGTCCGGGAAAGGTCCGATGTTCCTCCGCGCCCGTCCCTGGAGGCGTACGCATGGCCGTCACCGACACCGTCACGGAGGTGGAGGTCCACGACGTCCGCTTCCCCACCTCCCGGGAACTCACCGGCTCGGACGCGATGCACCCGGACCCGGACTACTCCGCCGCCTACGTCGTGCTGCGTACCGCGGCGGGCGGCCGGGGCCACGGCCTGTGCTTCACCATCGGCCGCGGCAACGATGTCGTCTGCGCCGCGGTCCGCGCCCTCGCCCCGTACGTGACCGGCCGCCCGGCCCCCGCCACCGCCGCCGATCTGGCCGCCCTGCACCGCGACCTGACGCACGACTCGCAGCTGCGCTGGCTCGGCCCCGAGAAGGGCGTGGCGCACATGGCGGCCGGGGCGCTGGTCAACGCCGCCTGGGACCTGGCCGCCACCCGCGCCGGCCTGCCGGTCTGGGCGTTCCTGGCCGCCATGTCCCCCGAGGACCTGGTCTCCCTCGTCGACTTCCGCTACCTGTCCGACGCGCTGACCCCGGACGACGCGCTGGCGATCCTGCGCGCCGCGGAACCGGGCCGGGCCGCCCGCACCGCCCGTCTGAAGGCCGAGGGCTACCCCGCCTACACCACCTCGCCCGGCTGGCTCGGCCACGACGACGCCACCCTCGTCCGGCTGGCCCGGCAGGCGGTGGCCGACGGCTTCCGGCAGATCAAGCTCAAGGTGGGCGCCGACCTGGACGACGATCTGCGGCGGCTGCGGCTGGTGCGGGAGGCCGTCGGGCCCGGGGTGCGGATCGCGGTCGACGCCAACCAGCGCTGGGACGTGGCGGACGCGGTCCACTGGATGACCGCGCTCGCGCCATTTGAGCCGTACTGGATCGAGGAGCCGACCAGCCCCGACGACGTCCTCGGGCACGCCGCCGTGCGCTCCGGCCAGCCGGTCAGGGTCGCCACCGGCGAACACGCCGCCAACCGCGTGGTGTTCAAACAGCTGCTCCAGGCGGGCGCGGTGGACTTCGTGCAGATCGACGCGGCCCGGGTGGCGGGCGTGAACGAGAACGTGGCGATCCTGCTGCTGGCCGCCAAGTTCGGTGTGCCGGTGTGTCCGCACGCGGGCGGTGTCGGGCTGTGCGAGCTGGTGCAGCACCTGGCGATGTTCGACTATGTGGCGGTGTCCGGCACCCGGCGGGACCGGGTGATCGAGTACGTCGGCCACCTCCACGAGCACTTCACCGACCCGGCCGTCGTCACCGGCGGCCGCTACCGCGCGCCCGCCGCCCCGGGCTTCTCCGCCCGTATGAAGCCGCTGTCGGTCGCCGCGTACCGCTTCCCGGACGGGCCCGTGTGGCGGGCGGGGCCGGACGGCGATCCGGACCTGGACCCCGACTTGGACCCGACGGGTGGTCAGGAGGGCCCGGAATGAGCACCGCCTTGGAAGGGCGCGACTTCGCGGGCATGGCGGCGCTCGTCACCGGCGGCGCCTCCGGCATCGGCGCCGCCACCGCCGCCCTGCTGCTGCGCCGCGGCGCCCGGGTCGCCGTACTGGACCGCGACCCGGCCGGGGCGCCGCCCGGCACGGTGCCCGTGACGGCCGACGTGACCGACGCGGACGCCGTACAGACCGCGGTCGCCACCGCCGTGGACGTGCTCGGCGGGCTGGACGTCCTCGTGGGCAACGCGGGCATCGGCGCCGTCGGCACGGTCGAGGACAACGCCGACGCGGAGTGGCGGCACGTTCTGGACGTCAACGTCCTGGGGCTGGTGCGCACCGCGCGGGCCGCCCTGCCGCATCTGCGGCGCAGCGCCGCCGACCGCCCCGGCCGCGCCTCGATCACCCACACCTGCTCCATCGCCGCCACCGCCGGACTGCCGCAGCGCGCCCTCTACAGCGCCAGCAAGGGCGCCGTGCTCTCCCTCACCCTCGCCATGGCCGCCGACCACGTCCGCGAGGGCATCCGCGTCAACTGCGTCAACCCCGGCACGGCCGACACCCCGTGGGTCGGGCGGCTGCTGGACCGGGCGCCGGACCCGGCGGCCGAGCGGGCCGCGCTCAACGCCCGGCAGCCGATGGGCCGGATGGTCACCGCCGACGAGGTCGCCGCCGCCATCGCCCACCTGGCGTCCCCGGCCGCCTCCGGCATCACCGGCACCGCGCTCGCGGTCGACGGCGGCATGCAGGGGCTGCGGCTGCGCCCCGTCACCTGAGGTACGGCGGGGCCACCGCGGACCGTACGGGACGGGCGGCGCAGCACCGTCGTACACCTCGACCTAGGACGGGACCATGGGACTGCGTACGACCGGCGCGGCGGCGTGTGCCCTGCTGCTCGCCGCGGCGCTCGCCGGCTGCAACCGGGGCAGCGACGCCCGCGGGAAGATCGGCATCGATCTGCCGCGGGCCGACACCGACTTCTGGAGCTCCTACCAGGACCACATGGAAAAGGAGCTGGCCGCGAGCCGGACCAGGGCGCTGCCGCTGTCCAACTCGCAGAACGACGTGGCCAAGGTCGTCTCCAACGTGCAGGCGCTCACCGCCCAGGGCGCCGGAGCGGTGGTGATCGCCCCGCAGGACACCGGCGCGATCACCGCCGAGCTGCGCCGGCTCGCGGACCGGAAGATCCCCGTGATCAGCGTGGACACCCGGCCCGACGCGGGCCCGGTCACCATGGTCGTGCGGGCCGACAACCGCGCGTTCGGCGAGAAGTCCTGCGACTACCTGGGCCGCAAACTGGGCGGCCGAGGGCGGGTCGCGGAGCTCCAGGGGGACCTCAGCTCCGTCAACGGCCGGGACCGCTCCGAGGCGTTCGCCGCCTGCATGCGGAAGAAGTACCCGGGAATCACCGTGCACGAGCTGCCCACCGACTGGAAGGGCGAGGTCGCCTCCGCCAAACTCCAGAGCCTGCTGGGCCGGTACCCGGGCACCGACGGCATCTACATGCAGGCGGGCGGTGCGTTCCTCCGGCCCGTCCTGGCCCTCCTCGAACAGCGGGGCCTGCTCAAGTCGGCCGGTACCGCCGGGCACATCACGGTCGTCTCCAACGACGGCATCCCCGAGGAGCTCGCCGCCATCCGCGCCGGAACGATCGACGCCACGCTGTCCCAGCCGGCCGACCTGTACGCGAAGTACGCGCTGTACTACGCCCGCGCGGCGCTCGCGGGCCGCACGTTCACGCCCGGCCCGACGGGCCACGGTTCGAAAATCGTGAAGATCCCGAACGGGCTGGAGGACCAGCTGCCGGCCCCGCTCGTCACCCGGGCCAACGTGGACGATCCGCGACTGTGGGCCAACCGGCCCGCGGGGGAATAGAGGTGGCGACCGTGAGGGACGACACGGACGAGGGCAGGGCGGGCCCGCCCGCCGTACAGGCCGAGGGCATCGTCAAGCGCTACGGGCCGACCGTGGCCCTGGACGGCGCCGGGCTGACCGTACGGCGCGGCGAAGCGCACGCCCTCGTCGGCCGCAACGGCGCCGGGAAATCCACCCTGGTGTCCGTGCTCACCGGCCTGACCCGGCCGGACGCCGGACGGGTCGCCTTCGACGGCGCACCGGCACCCCGCTGGGGCGACACCGCCGCCTGGCGGCACCGGGTCGCCTGCGTCCACCAGAAACCGATGACGGTCCCCGAACTGACCGTCGCGGAGAACCTCCACCTGAACCGGTTCCCGGACGGGCGGTTGATCCGGTGGCGGGCGCTGCGCGCGCGGGCCGCGGCCCTGCTGGCCGAGTACGGCGTCGACGTCGACCCCGCGGCCCGGATCAAGGACCTCGGCGTCGAGCAGCGGCAGTGCGTCGAGATCGCCCGCGCGTTGTCCGGCGGCGCCCGGCTGATCATCCTGGACGAGCCCACCGCCCGGCTCGACGCGGGCGGCATCGCCCGCCTCTTCGCCAAGCTGCGCGCCCTGCGCGCGACCGGCGCCGCGTTCCTGTTCATCTCGCACCATCTGCACGAGGTGTACGACCTGTGCGACACCGTCACCGTCCTGCGCGACGCCCGTCCGGTGCTGACCGCGCCGGTGGCAGGGTTGGCCGAGGACGACCTCGTGGCGGCGATGACGGGGGAGCGGGCGGCCCGCTCCGGCCCGGGAAGCGCCACCAGGGGGCCCGCGGGCGACGTGGTGCTGCGCACCGAACGACTGACGCTGCGCGGGGCGTTCGCGCCGCTGGACCTGACCGTACGGGCGGGCGAGGTGGTGGGCCTGGCCGGGGCGGCGGCCGGCGGGAACACCGCCGTCGGCGAGACGCTGGCCGGCGTACGCGCTCCGGACGGCGGGCGGATCGAGGTGCGCGGGCGGCCCGTACGGACCGGCAGCGTGCGGCACGCGATCGAGGCGGGCATCGGCTACATACCGGAGGACCGGCACCGCGACGGGCTGGTCCCCGGCCGCAGCGTCGCCGAGAACGCCACGCTGGCCGTCACCGACCGGCTCGGCCCGCTGGGCACGGTGCTGCCCTCCCGTACCCGCGCGTTCGCCCGGCGCATGATCACCGCCCTGGACATCCGCACCACCGGCCCCGGCCAGCCGGTGTCCGGGCTCTCCGGCGGCAACCAGCAGAAGGTCGTCGTCGCCCGGGCCCTGGCCCGCGAGCCCGCCGTGCTGATCGCGGTCCGGCCCACCAACGGGGTGGACGTGAAGTCCAAGGACGCGCTGCTGGGCGTCGTACGGGACGTGGCGGCGGCCGCCAGCGGCGTCCTTCTCGTCTCCGACGAACCGGACGACCTGCGGATCTGCGACCGGGTCCTGGCGATGTTCCACGGCCGGGTCGTCGCCCGGTTCGGACGGGGGTGGCGGGAGGGGGAGTTGGTGGGGGCGATGGAAGGGGTGGAGGGGGCGGGGGAGAAGGGCTCGGAGGGGCCGGACGGTGTGATCGATCCGTACGGTACGGGCGGCCCTTCCGGCACTCCCGACCCACGCGGCGCCCCCGATTCTCTCGGCACTCTCGATCCGCCCGTCACTCCCGGCTCGAACGCCATCCCCAGCCCGAACGCCATCCCCAGCCCGAACGCCACCTCCGGCCCGGACGCCACCCCCGGCTCGAACGCCGCTACCGGCCCGCCCGGCACCCCAGGCCCCAACGGCCCCCAAGGAGGCGACCCGCCATGACCGACACTGCACGGCAGCAGGCGCCCGGCCTGGCGGACGCGCCGGCGCGCAACCGGGCGCGTCCCGCGCTCGCCCGCTGGCGCGACGTGTCCCTGGTGCCGGTGATCCTCGTCCTCGGCGTCACCGGCTTCATCGTCTCGCCCGCCTTCCTGACCCGGGACAATCTGGTCGGCGTCGTGCAGCAGTCCACCGAACTCGGCCTGCTGGTGCTCGGCGAGGCGCTGATCCTGATCAGCGGGCGGATGGACCTGTCGCTGGAGTCCACCATCGGCCTGGCGCCGGTGCTCGCCCTGTGGCTGGTGATGCCCGCGCACGGCGGGCGGTTCGCCGGCCTGGAACTGCTGCCGCAGTGGACGGCCGTACCCCTGTGCCTGGCCCTGGGCGCCGCGGTCGGCGCGGCCAACGGATTCCTGATGCTCAAGCTGCGCGTCAACGGCTTCATCGCCACCCTCGGCATGCTGACCATGCTGCGCGGCCTGCAACTCGGCATCTCCGAGGGCCGGTCGATCGGCGATGTGCCGGAGTCCTTCGCCTACCTGGGGCGGGCCGCCTGGCTCGGTGTCCCGGCCGCCGTCTGGATCTGCCTGGCGCTGTTCGCGCTCGGCGGCGCGGCCCTCGGGTATCTGCGGCACGGCCGGGCGCTGTACGCGATCGGCGGCAACCCGGAGGCCGCCCGTACGGCCGGTATCCGGGTGGACCGGATCACCTGGGCCGTGCTCGCCGCCGGCGGTCTGCTGGCCGCCTTCGCGGGCATCCTCTACACCGGCCACTACGGTGCCGTCTCCGCGAGCCAGGGCAACGGCTGGATCTTCCAGGTCTTCGCCGCCGCCGTCATCGGCGGCATCAGCCTCAAGGGCGGCCGCGGCACGCTCTTCGGCGCGCTCACCGGCGTCCTGACCCTCCAGCTGGTCATCAACGTCATGACGCTGGGCGGGGTGCCGCCGCTGTGGACCCAGTTCCTCAACGGCCTGATCATCATCGTCGCGCTGGTCATCTCCCGGTTCGCGGGCGGCGAGCAGCAGGACTGAGCAGGAGGATGCGATGCCGTACATACCGCGCCGGGCACGGCGGCTGGGCCGTACGCGCGTGACCGTGCCGCCCCTCGGCCTGGGCTGCGCGCCCCTCGGCAACCTGTACCGGCCGCTCTCCGAGGACTGCGCCCGGCAGACCGTGCACGCCGCCTTCGCCACCGGCGCCCGCCACTTCGACACCGCGCCGCACTACGGACTCGGCCTCTCCGAGGCACGGCTGGGGCGGGCGCTGGCCGGGCGCGACCGCGCCGCGTACACGCTGTCCACCAAGGTCGGGCGGCGGCTGCGGCCCCTCGCGCCCGGCGAGACGGTGGACGGCCAGGGCTACACCGCGACCCCGGCGCGCGCCCGCGTGTGGGACCTGTCCCGCGACGGCATCCGCCGCACGCTCGCCGCGTCCCTGGAGCGCCTGGGCGTCTCCGCCGTGGACATCGTCTACCTGCACGACGTCGAGGAGCACATCCCCGAGGTGTACGGGACCGGCTTCGCCGCCCTCGCCGAACTGCGCGCGGAAGGCGTGGTGGGCGCCATCGGCTTCGGGCTGAACCGCAGCGACGCGGCGGCCCGGTACGTCGCCGACCTCGACGTGGACGTGGTGCTGTGCGCCGGGCGCTGGACCCTGCTCGACCGCGGCGCCTTCGACGACCTGCTGCCGGTCTGCGCCCGTCGCGGTACGTCGGTCGTCGTCGGCGGCGTCTACAACTCCGGGCTGCTGGCCGACCCGTCGCCCGGCGCCCCGTACGACTACGCGCCGGCGCCCGCCGCGCTGGTGGAGCGGGCACGGCGGCTCGCGTCCGTGTGCGCGGAGTTCGGCGTGCCGCTCAAGGCCGCCGCGCTGCGCTTTCCGTTCGGCCACCCGTCCGTGGCCGGGATTCTGGCGGGCGCCGCGTCGCCGGAGGAGGCCCGGGAGAACGCCGCCCTGTTCACGTACGACATTCCGGACGCCCTGTGGCACGCCCTCACCGACCGCGGGCTCCTCGACCCCGACCTGCCGCTTCCCACCGCCGACCCGGGGGTCCGCCCGTGACCGGCCGTATCGACGCCCACCACCACCTCTGGGACCTGTCCCGGCGTCCGCAGCCCTGGATGGACGGCGCCTGGGCCGACCCGATCCGCCGTACGTACACCCTCGACGACCTGGCGCCGCACCTCGACGCGCACGGCATCCACGGCACCGTCCTCGTCCAGTCCTCGGCCTCCCGCGCCGAGACCGCCGAACTGCTCGCGGTCGCGGCCCGCTCGCCCGTCGTCCGGGGCGTCGTCGGCTGGGCCGACCTGACCGACCCCGGGCTGCCCGGCGTCCTGGACACGATGCCGCCGCTCCTGGTGGGCCTGCGCCACCAGGTCCAGGACGAACCCGACCCGCACTGGCTCGCCCGCCCCGCCGTACGGCGCGGCCTGGCCGCCGTCGCGGACGCCGGTCTCGTCTACGACCTCCTGGTCACCCCGCGCCAACTGCCCGCTGCGCTCGCCGCCGCCCGCGCGCTCCCCGCCCTCACGTTCGTTGTCGACCACGCCGCCAAACCCGCCATCGCGGCCCGCGCCTGGCAGCCGTGGGCCGACGGCCTGGCCGCCCTCGCCCGCCTCCCCAACACCGTCTGCAAACTCTCCGGCCTGGTCACCGAGGCCGACTGGCCGACCTGGCGCCCCGCCGACATCCACCCGTACGCCCGCCACGCCCTGGACACCTTCGGCCCCCACCGCACCCTGTTCGGCTCCGACTGGCCGGTCTGCACCCTGGCCGCCTCGTACGAGGACGTCGTCACCCTGGCCGAAGAGGCGACCGCCCATCTCACGGCGGATGAGCGGGCGGCGGTGTTCGGGGGGAATGCGGTGGGGGTTTATGGGGTGTAGGGGTGAGGTGGGAGGTGCGCCGCACGAGGTGGGGGAGTTCGCCGCGGAGTGCGCTGCACCGGGTGGCCGTCGCCCGATCCATACGCCGGTGATTCCCCGTCCGGTTTCCGCCAGCGGCGCCGCTCTCCGGCCACGAGTATCGAGGTGTGCCGCCTAGGGCGACACATCACAAGAACTCGGCACATAGCGCGACAAGCGCAGGCAACACGGAGGGGCGGACATGACTACCGCGCAGCTCGACGGCAAGGTGGCGCTGGTGACCGGCGGGAGCCGGGGGATCGGGGAGGCCGTTGCGGTGCGGCTCGCCGAGGACGGGGCCGATGTGGCGTTCACGTACCGCGGCGAGGAGGCGCGGGCGGTGCTCGTGGCGGAGCGCATCGAGAAGCTGGGGCGGCGGGCCTGGGCGGTGCGGGCGGACAGCGCGGACACCGCGGCGGTACGGGCGTCCGTGGACAGCACCGTGGAGCGCTTCGGGCGGCTGGACATCCTCGTCAACAATGCCGGGCTCGGCGTTCTCGGACCCATCGAGGGGATCTCCGAGGAGGACGTGGACCGCGTCCTGGCCGTCAACGTCCGCGCGCCCTTCATCGCGGCGCAGGCCGCCGCCGGACGGATGACCGAGGGCGGGCGCATCATCAGCATCGGCAGCTGCATGGCCGAGCGCGTCGCCTTCCCCGGCGGCTCGCTGTACGCCACGAGCAAGGCCGCGCTCACCGGCCTGACCAGGACCCTCGCCAGGGAACTGGGCCCGCGCGGCATCACCGCGAACCTGATCCACCCGGGGCCGATCGACACCGACATGAACCCGGCCGACGGCGAGAGCGCGCCGATGCAGGCCCAGTTGACGTCGCTCGGGTCCTACGGGCGCCCGGCGGATGTCGCCGCGACCGTGGCGCACCTCGCGGGTGAGGGCGGCCGGTATGTGACGGGCGCGTCGATCGCGGTGGACGGCGGGTTCGCCGTCTGACGCAGGGGGGAGGGGCGCCGCCGCGCCCCTCCTCACAGCGTCGAGCGCAGCCACTGCTCCACGCTGGCGATGTGCACCGTCGCCCAGGACCGTGCCGCCTCCGCGTCCCGGTCGCGGAGGGCGCCGAGGATCGCCCGGTGCTCGGTGAGGGTGCGGCTCACCGCGTCCTTCTGGGTCAGGCCGCGCCAGACGCGGGCCCGGGTCGTCGGCCCGGACAGGCCGTCGAGCAGGGAGCACAGCACCGTGTTGCCGGCCGCGGCCACGATCCGGCGGTGGAACTCCAGGTCGCGGGCGACCAGTTCCTCCACCGCCGGGTGCGGGCCGAGTGCGTCCAACTGGCGTGCCAGTTCGTCCAGTTCGGACGTCGCGATCCGGCCGGTGGCCATCGCGGTGGCGGCCGGTTCCAGGATGCGGCGTACGGCCAGGAACTCCAGGACCGTGTCGTCGCGGTGGAAGTCCACCACGAAGCTCAGCGCCTCCAGGAGGAGTTTCGGGTCCAGGCTGGTGACGTAGGTGCCGTCGCCCTGCCGTACGTCCAGGATGCGGATCAGCGACAGGGCGCGCACCGCCTCGCGCAGCGAGTTGCGGGACAGCCCCAGGTCGGCGGCGAGTTCGCTCTCCTTGGGCAGCCGGTCGCCGGGCCGCAGCGCGCCGGAGACGATCATCGACTTGATCTTCTCTATGGCCTCGTCCGTGACCGCCATGCCCGGCCTCCCCGCTCGCGCCCGCCCGCCGGATCCCCGCAGACATCCGATGTCTGCGCCATTATGGCCACGGAAGCCTGGGGGCGGGGAGGGAGAGCGGGGAGTTGCCCGCCGTCCTCAGACGGACCGGACGACCGCCTCCGCCGCACCGGCAACGGCCGCCTCGTCCAGCGTCGTCAGCCGGCGGTCGCGCATCAGGACCCGGCCGTCGACGACCGTGTCCCGGACGTCGCCGGCCCGCGCCGAGTACGCCAGCGTCGACCACGGGTCGTGCCGCGGCACCAGATGCGGACCGCCCAGGTCCAGTACCGCCAGGTCCGCCCGCTTGCCCACCTCCAGCGAACCGAGGTGCCCGCCCAGGCCCAGCGCCCGCGCGCCCTCGATCGTCGCCATCCGTACGGCCTGCTCGGCGCCGACCGCCGTGGGGTCGCCGCCCGCCTTGTGGATCAGCGCCGCCATGCCCAGCGCCCCCACCATGTCCAGGGAGTTGGAGCTGACCGCGCCGTCTGTGCCCAGCCCGACCCGTACGCCCTGGCGCAGCAGCTCCGGGACCTGGGCGATGCCGCAGCCCAGCTTGAGGTTGGAGACCGGGCAGTGCGCGACGCCCGTACCGGTACGGGCCAGCGCCGCGATCTCGGTGTCGGTCAGCTCGACCGCGTGCGCCAGCAGCGTGTCCGGGCCCAGCAGGCCCAGCGACTCCAGCAGCTCCACCGGCCGCTTGCCGTACCGCTCGCGCACCGTGGCCACCTCGGCGGCGTTCTCCGCCGCGTGCAGGTGCAGCAGAGCGCCGTATTCCTTCGCCAGCGCCGCGATGTCCGTCAGCTGCCCGGCGTCCAGGGTGTAGGCGCTGTGCGCGAAGACCACCGGCCGGGTGCCGGGGGAGGGGCGGAGGCCGTCGAGGTGGCGGCGCGCCCAGTCCATCCGGTTCCCGTACGGCATCCGGTCGGGCGGCCCGGGTACGTCCATGAACGTCGGGCCGGACAGCAGCCGCCAGCCCGCGTCCCGCGCGGCCCGCTCGGCCGCCTCGTGGAACCAGTACATGTCCAGCGCGGTGGTCACCCCGCCCCGCACGCTCTCCGCGACGGCCAGCCGCAGGCCCGCGGTCACCGCCTCGGGGGACAGCAGCGCATTCTCGCGCGGCACCACCCTGCCCAGGAATTCCTGGAGGTCCACGTCGTCGGCGTGGCCGCGCAGCAGCGTCATCGCCAGGTGGGTGTGGGTGTTGACGAGGCCGGGGAGGACCAGGCAGCCGGTGGCGTCGATCTCCTCGGCCGCGCGGTGGGCGGCGCGCAGCGCGTCGGCCGGACCGACCGCGATGATCTCCCCGTCCCGTACGGCGACCGCGCCGTCGGGCACCACGGTGCCGGAGTCGTCGACGGTGAGGACCGTCCCGCCGTGCACCAGCAGGTCGGCGCCCACCGCTTCGGTGTTCCGTACGGTGCTCATCGGATCTCCTCCTCGGCCAGCGCCCGCAGCGCTTCCAGCGCGACGACGGCGCCGCGCGCCACGCCCTCCGCGACCACGTCCCGGTGCGGGTCGTAGCCGCCGGTGGCCGCCGCGTCGACCAGTTCGTCCGCGTTCGCCCCGTCGATCACCAGCACCGCGCCGGCCACCAGGCCGCGCAGCGAGGCCGTCACGAACAGCGCGGACGCCTCCATCTCGATCGCCGCCACGTCCGCCGCGGTGTACGCCGCGACCGGCAGCGGCAGCAGGCCCGGCTGGAACGCGGCGCGCGTCCACACCACCCCGCGGTGGTACGGCGCCCCGGCCTCCGCCGCCGCGCGCTGGAGCGCCAGCACCGCTTCCGGCGCGGCCACGGCCGGATACTCCGGCGGCACCAGCTGCTGCGTCACTCCGTCGTCACGCACCGCCGCCTCGGCGATCACCAGGTCACCGTCACCGACCCCGGCCCGTATCGCCCCCGCCGTACCGAAGCGCACGAAGGTCCGCACGCCCGCGTCCGCCAGCTCCTGAAACAGCAGCACCGCCCCGGGCGCGCCCACCCCGTGCGACGCGACGACCACCGGCACGCCCTTCCAGCTGCCGGTGAACGTCCGGTACTCGCGGTGGTACGAGATCTCCGCCGCCCCGTCGAGCAACTCGGCGACGGCCGCCGCCCGGGCCGGATCACCGACCACGACGGCCTGCGGCGGCAGCCCGCCGCGGGGGAGGCGGGCGATGGGGGACAGGTCTGGGGTCACGGGGCGGCTCCAGTGGCTCGCGCGGATGGCCCGGAAGACGGGCCAACGCGGACGGGACGGCGGTCCGTCCCAACCTACGGGCCGGGTGAGGCGTGCTTGCAATGTGGTCGGGGTGGTCCGCCGCAGTGGCCCGGTGTGCCCGTCGCCGGGAGCGGGAAGGGCCGCACCCCGTCCGGGGCACGGGCGCCCCCGGCCATCGGCGTTCAGACCCGTCCCGGCTCCATCGCCAGCGGACGGGGTGGCGATTCCGCCCCAACCTGCGGGCCGGGCTGCAATGTGGTCCGGGCGATCCGCCGCAGTGGCCGAGTGCGCCCATCGCCGCGAGCGGGAAAGCCGTCCCCGTTCGCGGCACGGGCGCCCGCCGCCAGGCCGCCGCCGTTCAGACCCGTCCCGGCTCCATCGCCAGCGGACGGGGTGGCGATTCCGCCCCAACCTGCGGGCCTGGCGGAGCGCGCCTGCAACGTGATCCGGGCGATCCGCCGCCGCGGCCCGGTGTGCCCGTCGCCGCGAGCGGGAAGGGCCGCCCCCGTCCAGGTCACGGGCCCCCGCCACTCACCCCCGCCCCGCCTCCATCTCCAACTCCAGCAACCATTGCACCACTTCGGCATGATGCCGAGCCTGGAGCAGGTCCGCTCCCCACACATACAGACCGTGTCCGGCGACGATCACGGCGGGCATCCGTGGATCCCGGGCCGCCTCCAGCCGGTCTCCGAGTACGGTCATGTCCTGGCTGTTGGTGAGGACCGGCAGGCGCGCCGCGGTCCCTTCCGCCGGCAGCCCCAGGCCCTTGAGCATCTCCAGATCGCGGAAGACGATTCCGCCCGGCCGGCGCCGTGCCATCGCCACCGCCGCGACCGTGTGGACGTGTACTACCGCGCCCGCGCCGGTCAGCCGTGCCACCCGCGCGTGCAGCCCGGCCTCCGCCGACGGCCGCCCGGCCGCCGTGCCCGGGACGGCGGCGCCAGCGCCGTCCACCAGCACCACGTCGTCGGCGGTCAGCTCGCCCTTGTCCCGTCCGCTCGCGGTCACCGCCAGCCGCAGCGGATCGCGGGTCAGCACGACCGACAGGTTGCCGGACGTGCCGCGCATCCAGCCGAACGACGCGAACCGCGCAGCCTCGGTCGCCAGCCGGGCCCCGGCCTGCCGTACCTCCTCGTCGCCTACGCCCGGCTCCGCGCCGCTCCCGGCACCGGCACCCGTCGTACCCGTCCCGATCTCCAGCTCCGCGAACGACGCCACCTCGGGATGGTCGCCCACCCCGCTCTCGTAGTACGGCTCGCCGGGCCGCCGCACCCCGGCCGTGCGCCACCCCGCCGCGCGCGCCGCGTCCAGTTCCCCGGGCCGGTCGGACAGGAACAGCACCCGGTCCGGCGCGGCCCCGAGGTCGGCGGCGATCGCCTCGTAGGAGGCGGTCACCAGCTTGGGGCCGGCGTTCTCCGTGTCGTAGAACCGGTCGGCCAGCATCCGCAGATCGCCCTCGGGGCTGTGCCCGAACCACGCCCGCTGCGCGGCCACCGAGCCCGACGAGTACACGTGCAGCCGGATGCCCGCCGCGTGCCATGCGCGCAGCCGGGGCACCGTGTCCGGGTAGAAGTGCGAGACCAGCTCCCCGTTCGCGAAGCCCTCGGCCCACACGATGCCCTGGAGTGTCTTCAGGGGCGTGACCTTGCGGTCCTCGTCCAGCCAGGCGCCGAGCGCCCGCTCGATCCGCGCGGCGTCGGCGCCCGGCTCGGCCAGCAGCTCCCGGATCTGCGCGACGGCCCGCCGTACCGCCGGCTCCTCGGCCCGCTCGGCCAGCAGCCGCCCGAACCGCTTGCGGGAGTACGGGTACAGCTCGTCCACCACGAAGCCGGTCGCGCTCGTGGTGCCCTCGATGTCGAGCACCACGTGGTCCACGTCGAAGGTGTGGTTCACGCCGTGCCCCGTTCCGCCCGCCCGGCCATGAGCGTGTCGAAGTCCGGGAACCGCAGCGCGATGTCGTCCCCGGTGAACGTGCCGACCCAGCCGTCCTCCTCGTGGAAGAAGCGGATGGCGGTGAACGACGGCCGGGTGCCCATGTCGAACCAGTGGGTGGTGCCCCGCGGCACGCCCAGCAGATCGCCCTCCTCGCACAGCACGGCGTGCACCTCGCCGCCCGTGTGCAGGTAGAACACCCCGGCCCCGGCGACGAAGAACCGCACCTCGTCGTCGTCCTCGTGGGTGTGCTCGGCGAGGAACTTCTGCCGCGCCGCGCGCGCCGTCTCCGCCCAGCCGGGGGCCTCGCTCGGGTGCAGGGCCGCCACATCCACCGTCACGAACCCCTCCTCGGCGGTCAGCCGGTCGATCTCCGGCCGGTACGCCGCGAGGACGGCCGCGGGCTCCGCGTCCGGCGCCACGTCCGCGCGCAGCGGCCACTGCTCGTACCGCACCCCGGCGGGCGCCAGCGCCGCGGCGATCTCCGCGGGCTCGGACGTGCGCCGCAGCACGGTCCCGGGGCCGCTCTCCGGCCAGGTGGTCAGCAAGGTCATGGGAATCTCCAAGGTCGGTGACGGGTCGGGTCGGTGACGGGGATGGAGACACACGGGGGAGGCCACACGGGGCGGCCAGGCCCCTGTCCGGATGCTAGTCCGGCCGGGCCCGGGGGCCAGGGGGCCGTCCGGGGGACGTGTGTGATCCGCGCGCCGCGGGTACCTCAGGCAGCCGGAACTGTGAGCCGTACCAAGAGGGAGGCGAAAGCCCAGGTCATGGACGCATGGGATGTGATCGTCGTCGGCGCGGGCTCGGCCGGCGGCGTACTGGCCGACCGGCTGACCGAGGACCCCGCACGCTCCGTCCTGCTGCTGGAGGCCGGACCCGACTACGGCAGCTCGCCCGACGGGCTGCCCGACGACGTGGCCACCAGCCCCGCCGCTACCCACAGCCACGACTGGGGGTACGCCAGTGAGCCGGGCGCCCTCGGCCGGTCCGTGGGGCTGCCGCGCGGCAAGCTGGTGGGCGGCTCTTCGGCGATCAACTCCGCGATCGCGCTGCGCGGCCACCCGCAGGACTACGACGACTGGGCCGCCCAGGGCAACGAGGGCTGGTCGTTCGCCGGCTTCCTGCCCAGCCTGCGCCGCGTCGAACGGGACCTGGACCTCGCCACGCGCTGGCACGGCACGGACGGCCCGGTTCCCGTGGGGCGGTACGGGCCGGACGAGACCAACCGGTGGCAGCGCGCCTTCCACGACGCCTGCACCGCCCTCGGCCACCCGCCGGTCGAGGACCACAACGCCCCCGGCGCGTGCGGCGTGGGCCCGGTCCCGGTCAACCGGGTCGGCGGCGTCCGGCAGAGCACCGCGCTGACCTACCTCGCACGGGCCCGCGAGCGCGCCAACCTCACCGTGCGCGGCGATGTCCTCGTGGACCGGGTCGTCCTGCGCGACGGCCGCGCGGTGGGCGTCCAGCTGGCCGATCCGGCGCGTACGGTCCTGCCCGCCCGCCGCGTCGTGCTCGCCGCCGGCGCCTACGGCAGCCCGCCGATCCTGCTGCGCTCCGGCCTCGGCCCGGCCGCCCACCTGCGCGACCTCGGCATCCCGGTGGTGGCCGACCTGCCCGGCGTGGGGGAGAACCTGCGGGACCACCCCGCCGTCACCCTCACCTACGCCACGGACGCGCCGCCGCCCGGCCCCCGCGACCCGGTGCTGCAAACCTTTCTGACCTGCGACCTCAACTGCGGGGACGGCCCGGTCGACCTCCAGGTCTTCCCGTCGGGGCCGGAGGCCGGCGAGGACGGCAGCACGGTACTCACCTTCTGGGTCGCCCTGCTGAGGCCGTCCTCCTGCGGCCGGCTGTGGCTGCGCTCGGCGGACCCCCGGGACGCGCCGCGCATCGACGTCGGGTTCCTGAGCGATCCGGAGGACGGGCGGCGCATGGTGGCGGGCATGCGGCTGGCGCGTTCCCTCGCCCGTACGGCTCCGCTGTCCGGCCTGCTGGGCGAGGAGCGCGCGCCGGGCCCCGCCGTCACCACGGACGAACAGCTGGCTGAGGCGCTACGACAGGGGGTCAGTGGATATCAGCACGCCGCCGGAACCTGCCGGATGGGGCCGGCGGAGGACCCCGGCGCCGTGGTCTCCGCCACCGGCGCCGTCCACGGCGTCGAGGCCCTGGACGTCATCGACGCCTCCGTCATGCCGACGCTGCCCGCCGCCAACACCAACCTCACCACCATGGCCCTCGCCGAGCACTGCCTGCGGCTGCTCTGACAGCCGCGGACACGCCGGAGGGCGGCTCCCCGGGAAGGGGAGCCGCCCTCGTGACGGCAACGGGTGACGGAACGTCAGCCGCGCTGCTCCAGTATCGCCTTGGCCCGCGCCCGGACGTCCTCCGTGTCCAGGCCGCGGATGGTCAGCGTGGTGCGGCGGCGCAGCACGTCGTCCACCGTCTCCGCCCACTCGTGGTCCCGGGCGTAGACGACCTGGGCCCAGATCTCCGGCGCGTCCGGGTGGATGCGCTCGGCGAGGGCCGGGTCCTCGTTGGCCAGGCGCGCGATGTCGAAGGACAGCGAGCCGTAGTGGGTGGCCAGGTGACGGGCGGTCTCCGGCGCCATGCGCGGGCCGGGGGCCGAGCCGTCGACCAGCAGCCGGTGGGCCACCGCGTTCGGGTTGGCGATGCCCGGCAGCGGCAGCTTCTTCGGCAGCCGCGAGATCGGCTCCATGTCCTCGGCCAGCGGGTGGCCGGGCAGCGCCGCCAGCTTGTTCATGACCGTACGGCCGATGTGGCGGAACGTCGTCCACTTGCCGCCCGCGACGGACAGCATGCCGCCCGCGCCCTCGGTGACGACGGTCTCCCGCTTGGCCTTGGAGGTGTCGCCGGGGCCGCCCGGCAGCACCCGCAGGCCCGCGAAGGAGTACGTGATCAGGTCACGGGACAGCTGCTGGTCGCGGACGGAGAACGCCGCCTCGTCCAGGATCTGCGCGGTGTCCTTCTCGGTGACGCGGACGTCCGCCGGGTCGCCCTCGTACTCCTCGTCGGTCGTACCGAGCAGCAGCATGTCCTCCCAGGGGAGGGCGAAGGTGATGCGGTACTTGTCGATCGGGGTGGCCAGCGCCGCCTTCCAGGGGGAGGTGCGCTTGAGGACCAGGTGCGCGCCCTTGGACAGGCGGATGGAGGGCGCCGCGTTGGGGTTCTCCATCTTGCGCAGGTGGTCGACCCACGGGCCGGTCGCGTTCAGGACCAGGCGCGCGTTGACGCCGAACTCGGTGCCGTCGGTGCCGTCCTTCAGCTCCGCACCGGTGACCCGGCCCTGGGTGAAGCGCAGGCCGGTGACCTCGGCGTGGTTCAGCACGGTGGCGCCCGCGGCGACCGCCGCGCGGACCGTCATCAGGGCCATCCGCGCGTCGTTCATCTGGTCGTCGCCGTAGACGGCCACGGCCTTCAGGTTGTCCGTACGCAGCTCCGGCACGTCCCGCTGGGCCTTGGCCGGGCTGATGACGTGGCCGACGCCGTCACCGAAGGCGGACAGCGCCGAGTACGCGAAGACGCCCGCGCCCAGCTTGGCCGCGCCGTGCGGGCCGCCCTTGTAGACCGGCAGGTAGAAGGTCAGCGGGTTGGCGAGGTGGGGGGCCACCTCGCGCGAGACCGCGCGGCGCTCGAAGTGGTTCTCCGCCACCAGCTTGACCGCACCGGTCTGCAGGTAGCGCAGGCCGCCGTGCAGCAGCTTGGAGGAGGCGGAGGAGGTGGCGCCGGCGAAGTCGCCGGCGTCCACCAGCGCAACCCGCAGCCCCGACTGCGCGGCGTGCCAGGCGGTGGAGATGCCCAGGATGCCGCCGCCGATCACCAGGAGGTCGTACGTCGCCTTGGAAAGCCGCTCCCGAGTCTCGGCGCGGCTCGGGTTCGAACCGTCGGCCGGGTGCGTCCCGAGGGCCGGGACGCTCTGCAGGGTGCTCATGATTACTCCTCGTCAGCTCTCGTCGTCGATCCAGCCCATGGTCCGCTCGACGGCCTTGAGCCAGTTCTTGTACTCGCGGTCGCGGGTCTCCGCGTCCATGCGGGGGGTCCACTCGGCGGCCCGGCGCCAGTTGGCGCGCAGCGCGTCGGTGTCCGGCCAGAAGCCGACGGCCAGACCGGCGGCGTAGGCGGCGCCGAGGCAGGTCGTCTCGGCGACCATCGGGCGCACCACGGGCGCGTCCAGGAAGTCCGAGATGGTCTGCATCAGCAGGTTGTTGGAGGTCATGCCGCCGTCGACCTTCAGGGAGGTCAGGTCGACGCCGGAGTCCTTGGTCATGGCGTCGGTGATCTCGCGGGTCTGCCAGGCGGTGGCCTCAAGCACGGCGCGGGCGATGTGCGCCTTGGTGACGTAGCGGGTCAGGCCCGCGATGACACCGCGCGCGTCGGAGCGCCAGTAGGGGGCGAACAGGCCGGAGAAGGCCGGGACGAAGTACGCGCCGCCGTTGTCCTCGACGGTGGACGCCAGCGTCTCGATCTCCGCGGCCGAGTTGATCAGGCCCATCTGGTCGCGCATCCACTGCACCAGCGAACCGGTGACGGCGATCGAGCCCTCCAGCGCGTAGACCGGGGCCTGGTCGCCGATGCGGTAGCCGACCGTGGTCAGCAGCCCGTTGTAGGAGTTGACGGGCTCGTCACCGGTGTTCATCAGCATGAAGGTGCCGGTGCCGTACGTGGACTTGGCCTCGCCCTTGTCGTAACAGGTCTGGCCGAACAGCGCGGCCTGCTGGTCGCCCAGTGCCGAGGCGACCGGCACGCCGGCCAGCGCGCCGCCGGCGGCGGTGCCGTACACCTCGGCCGACGAGCGGATCTCCGGCAGCACCGCCGCCGGGATGTCGATGGAGTGCAGGATCTTCTCGTCCCACTCCAGCTTGCGCAGGTTCATCAGCAGGGTGCGCGAGGCGTTGGTGACGTCGGTGACGTGCACACCGCCCTCGGTGCCGCCGGTCAGGTTCCAGATGACCCAGGAGTCCATGGTGCCGAAGAGGATGTCGCCGGCCTCGGCGCGCTCGCGCAGGCCCTCGACGTTGTCCAGCAGCCAGCGGATCTTCGGGCCGGCGAAGTAGGAGGCCAGCGGCAGGCCGGTCTCGCGGCGGAAGCGGTCCTTGCCGACGTTGCGGCCCAGCTCGCGGCAGAGTGCGTCGGTACGGGTGTCCTGCCAGACGATGGCGTTGTGGACCGGCTCACCGGTGTGCTTGTCCCACATCAGCGTGGTCTCGCGCTGATTGGTGATGCCGATGGCCTTGACGTCCTTGGCGGTGATGCCGGCCTTCTCGACGGCGCCGGCCACGACCTGCTGGACGTTCTCCCAGATCTCCTTGGCGTCGTGCTCGACCCAGCCCGGCTTGGGGAAGATCTGTTCGTGCTCCTTCTGGTCGACCGACACGATGCGGCCGTCCTTGTCGAACACGATGCAGCGGCTGGACGTGGTGCCCTGGTCGATGGCCGCGATGAACGGGCCGTGGCCGTGCGAGGCGGTGCTGTGGTTGTCGCTCATGGGTGTCTGTGCTCCAAAAGTCTTCGGTGCGGGCGGCGCGGCTCAGGCGAACGCGAGGTTGTAGATACCACCGGCGATCGCGCCGCCGATCAGCGGACCGGCGACCGGGATCCAGGCGTATCCCCAGTCCGATCCGCCCTTGTTCGGCAGCGGAAGCAGCGAGTGGACGATACGCGGACCGAGGTCGCGGACCGGGTTGATCGCGTAGCCGGTCGGGCCGCCCAGCGACAGACCGATGCCGACGACCACGAAAGCGGTCAGCAGTGCTCCGACGACGCCGACGCCCTTGCCGTTGTCGCTGAGGCCCTGCGTGAGGATCGCCAGCACGAGCACGATGGTGGCGATGATCTCCGTGGTCAGGTTCTGCACCGCGTTGCGGATCTCGGGTCCGGTGGAGAAGATCCCGAGAACCGGGCCGGCCTTGGGGGCCGCCGCCTTGTCGACCATGCCTTCCTGGCCGCTCTGCTCGCCCACGATCTCGGGGTCGGTCAGATGGGCCTTGAAGTGGCCGTAGTACGCGAGCCACACGAGCACCGCACCGATCATGGCGCCGAAGAGCTCACCGGCGAAGTACACCGGCACGTCGCTCCACGGCGTACCGCCCTTGATCGCCAGGCCGACGGTGACCGCCGGGTTCAGATGGGCGCCGGACTTGGTCGCGATGTACGCGCCGGTCAGTACGGCGAAGCCCCACCCGAAGGTGATGGCCACCCAACCCGAGTTGAACGCCTTTGAGCGCTTGAGCGTGACGGCGGCGCAGACGCCACCGCCCAGCAGGATCAGAACAGCGGTACCGATGGTCTCGCTGATGAAGATGTCGGAGCTGGACACCCGCGACTCCTTTGTCCTTCGTCCAGGGGAAGGCGGACCCCGGGTCCCTCCGGTGGTCCGCGCCCTCCGAGAGGGCGTTGGTCGGCCTCCGGCACTGCCCACCATAACCAATATTGTCGTTAGGTGTTCGACAATGCCGACCGACGAACGGCAGTTTTCTTCACACCCAGCACCCCGTCAAGGGTCCTGTGACTGAAAACTTAGGTGAAGATATGGGACAAAAGCGGTCAGAATCGCCCTGCGCCCAGGTCACGGGAGACCGCACGTGCGCAATCCCTCACAGCCGCGACGATTTCCGGCCGCAGCTCACCCGGCTCACCGTCCCGGCAGACCCGCTCCACCGCGCCCGTCACACCCACCGCGCCCACCGGCATCCGCCGCCGGTCGTGGATGGGCGCGGCCACCGATGCCACGCCCTCCCAGGTCTCCTCCACATCGGCCGCCCAGCCCCGCGCCCTGGTCAGGTCCAGTACGCCTTCCAGCTCGTCCAGGGCGGTCACCGTGCGCGGCGTGAACGCCTGCCGCTCCGCCTCCGCCGCCTCGCTGTGCGCCACCGGGTCGTAGGCGGTCAGCACCTTGCCCAGCGCCGTGCTGTGCAGCGGGTGCATCGCGCCGACCTCCAGCACCTGGCGGCTGTCGTCGGGCCGGAAGACGTGGTGCACGATCAGCACGCCCTGCTGGTGCAGCACGCCCAGATAGACGCTCTCACCGCTGGAGCGCGCCAGGTCGTCCGTCCATACGAGCGCGCGGGCGCGCAGCTCGTGCACGTCCAGATAGCTGTTGCCGAGCCGCAGCAGCTCCGCGCCCAGCTGGTAGCGGCCCGAGGCGGGGTCCTGCTCGACGAAGCCCTCCTGCTGGAGCGTGCGCAGGATGCCGTGCGCGGTGCCCTTGGCCAGGCCCAGCGCGGAGGAGATGTCGGAGAGCCCCAGCCGCCGCTCACCGCCGGCCAGCAGCCGCAGCATCGCGGCGGCACGTTCCAGTGACTGGATGTTCCGTGCCATCGGGGGACCTCCGGGTCGAGCGGTGTGGAGCGGGTGGTGTGGTGCAGTGTTCAACAGCGCCGGACGGCTCGGGAGCCGGTTCGGCAATGCTGAACGATATCGGTGAATGCCGACCCTCCGGCAGTCGACCGAACCATGTCAATGATCTTGACCAAGTCCACGCCGTGGGACGGCAGAGCCCACAGCGGCGCCGCCCGCTACCCTGACCGGGTGCGCCTTCCACCGGAAGACGCAAAGCCGACAGCCGTCGCAACCAGGGGAGCACCTCCATGGCCTCGTACACGCCATCGTCCGCCAGCACATCCCGTACCACGGCCCTCCGCGAGGCCCTCGCCTCCCGCGTCGTGGTGGCCGACGGGGCGATGGGCACGATGCTCCAGGCGCAGGACCCGTCACTGGAGGACTTCCAGCAGCTGGAAGGCTGCAACGAGATCCTGAACCTCACCCGTCCGGACATCGTCCGATCGGTCCACGAGGCGTACTTCGCGGTCGGTGTCGACTGCGTCGAGACCAACACCTTCGGCGCCAACCACGCCGCCCTCGCCGAATACGACATTCCCGAACGGGTCTTCGAACTGTCCGAATCCGGCGCGCGCATCGCCCGCGAGGTCGCCGACGAGTTCACCGCCTCGACCGGGCAGCAGCGCTGGGTGCTCGGCTCCATGGGTCCCGGCACCAAGCTGCCGACCCTCGGCCACGTCGACTACGCCACGCTGCGCGACGCCTACCAGAAGAACGCCGAAGGCATGATCGCGGGCGGCGCCGACGCACTGCTCGTCGAGACCACCCAGGACCTGCTCCAGACCAAGGCCGCCATCCTCGGCGCCCG
This sequence comes from Streptomyces sp. NRRL F-5755, assembly GCF_001279365.1. NCBI lineage: Bacteria > Bacillati > Actinomycetota > Actinomycetes > Kitasatosporales > Streptomycetaceae > Streptomyces > Streptomyces sp. NRRL F-5755. Next base: position 56,808 of record NZ_LGCW01000256.1, read on the forward strand.
CCGAGCCCTGGACGCCACCGGCACCGACCTGCCGGTGATCTGCTCGGTGACCGTCGAGACCACCGGCACCATGCTGCTCGGCTCGGAGATCGGCGCCGCGCTGACCGCGCTGGAGCCGCTGGGCATCGACATGATCGGCCTGAACTGCGCCACCGGCCCCGCCGAGATGAGCGAGCACCTGCGCTACCTGGCCCGCAACGCCCGCGTACCGCTGTCGTGCATGCCGAACGCCGGTCTGCCCGTCCTCGGCAAGGACGGCGCGCACTACCCGCTGACCCCCGCCGAGCTGGCCGACGCCCAGGAGACCTTCGTCTCCGAGTACGGGCTCTCGCTCGTCGGCGGCTGCTGCGGCACCACCCCGGAGCACCTGCGCCAGGTCGTCGAGCGGGTACGGGGCGTGGCCCCCACCGAGCGCAGCCCGCGCCCCGAGCCCGGCGCCGCCTCGCTCTACCAGACCGTCCCGTTCCGCCAGGACACCTCCTACCTGGCCATCGGCGAGCGCACCAACGCCAACGGCTCCAAGAAGTTCCGCGAGGCCATGCTGGAGGGCCGCTGGGACGACTGCGTGGAGATGGCCCGCGACCAGATCCGCGAGGGCGCGCACATGCTCGACCTGTGCGTGGACTACGTCGGCCGGGACGGCGTCGCCGACATGCGGGAGCTGGCCGGCCGCTTCGCCACCGCCTCCACCCTGCCCATCGTGCTGGACTCCACCGAGGTCGACGTCATCCGGGCCGGCCTGGAGAAGCTGGGCGGCCGCGCCGTCATCAACTCCGTCAACTACGAGGACGGGGCCGGACCCGAGTCCCGCTTCGCCCGGGTCGCCGCGCTGGCCCGCGAGCACGGCGCGGCCCTGATGGCGCTGACCATCGACGAGGAGGGCCAGGCCCGTACCGCCGAGCACAAGGTCGCCATCGCCGAGCGGATCATCGACGACCTGACGTCCAACTGGGGCATCCGCGAGTCGGACATCCTCATCGACTGCCTGACCTTCACCATCTGCACCGGCCAGGAGGAGTCCCGCAAGGACGGCGTCAACACCATCGAGGCGATCCGCGAGCTGAAGCGGCGTCACCCCGACGTGCAGACCACGCTGGGCCTGTCCAACATCTCCTTCGGCCTCAACCCGGCCGCCCGCATCGTGCTGAACTCCGTCTTCCTGGACGAGTGCGTCAAGGCGGGCCTGGACTCGGCGATCGTGCACGCCTCCAAGATCCTGCCGATCGCGCGCCTGGAGGAGGAGCAGGTCAAGGTCGCCCTCGACCTGATCTACGACCGGCGCGCGGAGGGCTACGACCCGCTCCAGAAGCTCCTGGAGCTGTTCGAGGGCGCCACCGCCAAGTCCCTGAAGGCCGGCAAGGCCGAGGAACTGCTCGCGCTGCCCCTGGAGGAGCGCCTCCGGCGCCGCATCATCGACGGCGAGAAGAACGGCCTGGAAGCCGACCTGGACGCGGCGCTCGCCGAGCGCCCGGCCCTGGACATCGTCAACGACACGCTGCTGGAGGGCATGAAGGTCGTCGGCGAGCTGTTCGGCTCCGGCCAGATGCAGCTGCCGTTCGTGCTCCAGTCCGCCGAGGTCATGAAGACCGCGGTGGCCTACCTGGAGCCGCACATGGAGAAGTCCGACGCCGAGGGCAAGGGCACCATCGTGCTGGCGACGGTCCGCGGCGACGTGCACGACATCGGCAAGAACCTCGTCGACATCATCCTGTCCAACAACGGCTACAACGTCGTCAACCTCGGCATCAAGCAGCCCGTCTCGGCCATCCTGGAAGCCGCCGAGGAACACCGCGCCGACGTCATCGGCATGTCCGGCCTGCTGGTCAAGTCCACCGTGATCATGAAGGAGAACCTGGAGGAGCTCAACCAGCGCAAGATGGCGGCCGACTTCCCCGTCATCCTCGGCGGCGCCGCCCTGACCCGCGCCTACGTCGAGCAGGACCTCCACGAGATCTACGAGGGCGAGGTCCGCTACGCCCGCGACGCCTTCGAGGGCCTGCGCCTGATGGACGCCCTGATCGCCGTCAAGCGCGGCGTGCCCGGCGCCAGCCTGCCCGAGCTCAAGCAGCGCCGCGTGCCCAAGCGCGACGCGCAGATCGCCGAGCCGGAGCCGGAGGAGGGCACCGTCCGCTCCGACGTGGCCACCGACAACCCCGTCCCCGCCCCGCCCTTCTGGGGCACCCGCGTCGTCAAGGGCATCCAGCTCGCCGACTACGCCTCCTGGCTGGACGAGGGCGCCCTGTTCAAGGGGCAGTGGGGCCTCAAGCAGGCCCGTACGGGTGACGGCCCCTCGTACGAGGAACTGGTCGAGACCGAGGGACGCCCCCGGCTGCGCGGCTGGCTGGACAAGCTCCAGACCGAGAACCTCCTGGAGGCCGCCGTCGTCCACGGGTACTTCCCCTGCTACTCCAAGGGCGACGACCTGATCCTGCTCAACGAGGACGGCACCGAGCGCACCCGCTTCACCTTCCCGCGCCAGCGCCGCGGCCGGCGGCTGTGCCTGGCGGACTTCTTCCGGCCGGAGGAGTCCGGCGAGCGGGACGTGGTCGGCCTCCAGGTCGTCACCGTCGGCTCGAAGATCGGCGAGGCCACCGCCGAGCTGTTCGCCTCCGACTCCTACCGCGACTACCTGGAGCTGCACGGCCTGTCCGTCCAGCTCGCCGAGGCGCTGGCCGAGTACTGGCACGCCCGGGTCCGCGCCGAGCTGGGCTTCGGCGGCGAGGACCCGGCCGACGTCGAGGACATGTTCGCGCTGAAGTACCGCGGCGCCCGCTTCTCCCTCGGTTACGGGGCCTGCCCCGACCTGGAGGACCGCGCGAAGATCGCCGACCTGCTGCGGCCGGAACGCATCGGCGTCCAGCTCTCCGAGGAGTTCCAGCTGCACCCCGAGCAGTCCACCGACGCGATCGTCATCCACCACCCGGAGGCCAAGTACTTCAACGCACGGTGACGCCGGGGCCCGCGAAGACGCGGAAGTCACCGAGCGCACCGCGGGCCACCGCATGCAGACGTACACTGGTCGGTCCGGTAGCGGCCGGTCGTCCTCCCCGCGCGGGAGGGCGGCCGGCCCTTTCGTCCCTCCGGGGACGTTCGACTACGGAGGTGCACGGATGACCAGCAGCATCCCCGCGGTGGGCACGCGTACGGCCGACGGCGCCACCCTGCAGGCCGTCTTCCTCGACCTGGACGGCACCCTCGTCGACACCGAGGGCTTCTGGTGGGAGGCGGAGGCCGCGGTCTTCGCCGAGCTGGGCCACGTACTGGACGACCACCACCGCCAGGTCGTCGTCGGCGGGCCGATGACCCGCAGCGCCGCGTACCTGATCGGCGTGACCGGCGCCGACATCGCCCTGGACGAGCTGACGGTGCTGCTCAACGCGCGGTTCGCGGAGCGCATCGCGCGCGGTGTGCCGCTGATGCCCGGCGCCCTTCGGCTGCTGGCGGAACTGGCCGCGCACGGCGTGCCCACCGCCCTGGTCTCCGCCTCGCACCGCACCGTCATCGACCGGATGCTGCCCTCCCTGGGCCCCGAGCACTTCCACCTGACGCTGGCCGGCGACGACCTGCCCCGTACGAAGCCGCACCCGGACCCGTATCTGACCGCCGCCGCCCGGCTCGGGGTGGACCCGCGGCGCTGCGCCGTGGTGGAGGACACCGTCACCGGCGTGACGGCCGGGGAGGCGGCCGGCTGCCAGGTGGTCGCGGTGCCGTCGGTGAGCCCGATCGGCCCCGGCACCGCCCGTACCGTCGTCGGATCGCTCGAAGAAGTGGATCTCCCATTTCTGCGGTCCTTGATCACGGACGGCCGGTGACGCGAACACCGAGCGTGCCCGGCGAAAAGGGAAGAAACTGTGAGCAGCGGGCCGCTCATTTTCCGTGACGAATGCACTGGCCGAATTCACCCTCGGGAACTCCCCAATCCTGGAGTGACGTTTCTCACGCGTCAGCCCGTCGACAGTTCGGCCTGCGCTCGTTCCATGGGTGCTTTCTCCCGGTTTTCTTGGGGGTATGTGTCCGGATTGGTGGAGGCGCGTACGAATCGTTCCGGCGTCCGGATATCGGTCACCCGGCGGCCGTTATCCGGGCGTGATATCCGTTCAACTTGGTTGTGTCCCGGACGCGCTGGCCGTTCCTACTAATGTCATCGCGAGCAACACCTCTGCGCTGATAAGGAACCTGCCGACGATGAATCGCAAGACCTTGGTGCTGCCGGCCCTGGCCGGTCTGCTCGTCCCCACGCTCGCCGCGTGCGGCAGCTCGGACGGCTCCGGCGACGGCGGCAAGCCGATCAAGGTCGGCACCACCGCCCAGCTGGAGGCCACCAAGGACGCGCCCGCCCCGCTCGACCCCGCCCAGGCGTACGACGTCGACGCGTGGAACGTGCTGCGCGGAACCCTGCAGACGCTGATGCGCCTGCCGCGCACCGGCACCGCGCCGGTGCCCGAGGCCGCCGAGTCGTGCGGATTCCGGGACACCCAGAGCGAGCAGTACCGCTGCAAACTCCGCGACGGTCTGAAGTTCACCAACGGACACGCGCTCACGTCCAAGGACGTGAAGTTCTCCATCGACCGGATGCTGGCCATCAAGTACGACCGCGGCCCGGTCTCCCTGGTGGACAACGTCGACAAGGTGGAGACCCCCAGCGAATCCGAGGTGGTCTTCCATCTGAAGAAGCCGGACGCCACGTTCCCGCAGAAGCTCGCCACCCCGGCGGCCGCCATCGTCGACAGCGAGGTCTACCCGAAGAACGGCCTCTACAAGGGCTTCGAGGTGGCCGGCTCCGGCCCGTACACCGTCAAGGTCGAACACAGCGGAGAGCGCGTCAGCAAGGCCGTCTTCACCAAGAATCCCGAGTACAAGGGCGGAATCGAGGTGAAGAACTCCACCGTCGAGATGAAGTTCTTCGACGGCTCCGAAGGCATGGAGAAGGCGCTGCGCAAGGGCGACATCGACCTGGTGAACCGCACCCTGGCGCCCGATCAGATCAAGGGCCTGGAGAACGCCCGCGACGAGCACGTCCGGCTGCAGGCGGTACCCGGCTCCGAGATCCGCTACCTCGCCTTCAACACCGACAACCCGTCGGTCTCCGACAAGGCCGTCCGGCAGGCCATGGCCCAGCTGATCAACCGCTCGGCGCTGGTACGCGACGTGTACTCCTACACCGGTGACCCGCTGTACTCCATGGTCCCCAAGGGCCTCACCGGTCACATCAATTCGTTCTTCACCAAGTACGGCAGCCCGAGCGTCCCCGCCGCCCGCAAGATCCTCCAGCAGGCGCACATCAGCACCCCGGTGAAGCTCACCCTCACGTACACCACGAACCACTACGGCTCCAGCACCGCCAAGGAGTTCAAGACCCTGCAGAGCCAGCTCAACCAGGGCGGCCTGTTCGACGTGAGCCTCAAGGGCGTCGACAGCTGGCAGCAGTTCCGCAAGGAACAGACCGAGGGCAAGTACGCCGCCTACGGCATGGGCTGGTTCGCCGACCTCCCGGACGCGGACAACTACATCGCGCCGTTCTTCGGCAAGGGGAACTTCCTCAACTCCCCGTACCGCAACCACAAGATCGAGTCCCAGCTGATCCCCGGCACCCGGCAGCAGACCGACCGCAACTCCGCCGCGGAGCAGTTCAAGCAGGCCCAGGACATCATCGCGGACGAGGTGCCGATCCTGCCGCTGTGGCAGGGCAAGCAGTACGTCGCCGCCCGCGATGACATCACCGGCGCCGAGTGGGCCCTGAACTCGTCCTCGGCGCTGCAGATCTGGGAGCTGGCCCGCGGAGTGAGCAGCAACTGACGACGATCTCCGGCCGGCGCCCCGGGCGCCGGGCGGCTGCCGCATCCGACGGCGCGCACCACCACAACCGATGACGGCATTCCCGCCGGCACCCGACTCCGGCACCCGCCGGCGCGGATCACATCGCTTGACCGCCATACGACTGTGAGGAACACGCACGTGAGGAAACGCGACCAGTGGCTGGCCGCACCGCTGGGGGCAGGGCTCGTCGCCGCCCTGCTCAGTGGCTGCGGAACGGGTGACGGCCAGAGCGCCGGGACCGGCAACCCGGTGGTGATGGGCATGACCGACAAGATCGTGTCCATCGACCCCGCAGGCGGTTACGACCCGGTCTCATGGGTGCTGTTCACCAATGTCTTCCAGTCGTTGCTCAGCTTCCCCAAGGGCAGCACGACCCCCGAGCCCGAGGCCGCCGAGTCCTGCGGCTTCGCCGGGGGCGGCAGCACGGTCTACAAGTGCACCCTCAAGGACGGCCTGAAGTTCAGCAACGGCCACGCGCTGACCTCCGAGGACGTCAAGTTCTCCTTCGACCGCATCAAGCGCATCAACGACAAGCGCGGCCCGGCCGTGATGTTCGCCGGCCTGGAGAAAGTCGAGGCCCCCGACGCCAAGACCGTCGTCTTCCGCCTCAAGAGCGCCGATGCGACCTTCCCCATGAAGATCGCCTCCGGGGCCGGCTCCATCGTCGACCACCGCGAGTACGCGGCCGACAAGCTGCGCACCGACAACAAGGCCGTCGGCTCCGGCGCCTACACCCTTCAGGACTACGACCCGAAGGAGGAGGCGGTCTTCGGCGTCAACGGCTCCTACCAGGGCCCCGCGAAGGTCAAGAACTCCGGCATGACGATGAAGTTCTTCAAGAGCCCCGACCAGCTGAAGAAGGCGGTCCAGGACGGCTCCATCGACCTGGCCTACCGCGGTCTGGACATGAAGGACATCGCCTCGCTGGAGCAGGCGACCGCCACCCAGAAGCACGGCATCCAGGTGGTCCAGGGCAACAGCGCCGAGGTCATGCACCTGGTGTTCAACATGCACGACCCGGTCGCCGGCAAGCTGGGCGTGCGCAAGGCCATCGCCCATCTCCTGGACCGCTCCACGCTGGTCCGGGATGTCTACAAGCGCACCGCCCAGCCGCTGTATTCGATCGTGCCCGCGGGTATCACCGGCCACAACACGGCCTTCTTCGCCAGCTACGGCGACCGGCCGCAGCCCGACAAGGCCGCCGCCGCGCTGCGCGAGGCCGGCTACGGCAGCGGCAAGAAGGTGCCGCTGACCCTGTGGGCCACCCCGGTGCGCTATGGGCCCGGCACCGTCCCGGCCTTCCAGGAGATCGCCCAGCAGCTCAACGCGAGCGGCCTTTTCGACGCCAAGGTCAAGAGCGTGCCGATCGACGAGTTCGAGAAGGGCGTCGAGGCCGGCAAGTACGGCGCGTATGTCAAGGGCTGGGTCCCCGACTACCCGGACCCGGACAACTTCACCCAGCCGTTCTTCGGCAAGGGCAACGTCCTGAACAACAACTACGATGCCAAGCGCATCACCGCCAAGCTGCTGCCCGGCACCGCGGGCCAGCCGGACCGGCAGGCCACCAAGCCCGCCTTCCGCGAGATGCAGGACATCGTCGCCGAGGACCTGCCCGTCATACCGATCTGGCAGGGCAAGCAGTACGCCGTCGCCGGCGAGAACATCGCCGGCCTCCAGTGGACGCTGGACGCCTCCACGGTCTTCCGCTTCTGGGAGATCAGCAAGGGGTGACACCCCCGGACGCACCAACGGCCCGGCCCGCCGCCGCTCCTCGGAGCGGGGCGGGCCGGGCCGTCGTGTGAGGTAAGGCGGGCCGTCGGCGCGGGGGCGCCCGTACGGCCGTACGGCTTACTGGGCGCCGGGGCGCACCAGGCCGCTCTCGTACGCGTACACCGCGGCCTGGACCCGGTCGCGCAGCCCCAGCTTCGTCAGCACATGCCCGACGTGCGTCTTGACCGTCGTCTCGCTCACGAACAGATCCGCGGCGATCTCCGCGTTCGACAGACCGCGCGCCACCAGCTTCAGCACCTCCACCTCACGCTCGGTGAGGGTGTGCAGCGTGTCCGGGACCGGCTCCTCGCCGGACGGCAGATGGCCCGCGTACTTGTCCAGCAGCCGGCGCGTGATGCTCGGCGCCAGCATCGCCTCGCCCGCCGCGACCACCCGGATCGCCTGCACCAGCTCCTGGGCCGGCGCGTCCTTCAGCAGAAAGCCGCTGGCCCCGGCGCGCAGCGCCTCGACGACGTACTCGTCCAGGTCGAACGTCGTCAGCACCAGCACCTTCGCCGGACCGTCCTTCGCCGGGCCGGTGATCTGCCGGGTCGCCTCGACCCCGTCCATCCGCGGCATCCGGATGTCCATCAGCACCACGTCGGGCTGCAGCGCCCGCACCTGCTCCAGTGCCTGCAGACCGTCCCCGGCCTCGCCGACGACCGCGAGATCCTGCTCGGCCTCCAGAATCATCCGGAAGCCGGTACGCAGCAGCGGCTGGTCGTCGACCAGCAGGACGCGGATTGCCACAGGAACTCCTTCGTTAGACCAGGCCCATTCTGCCCTGCCCCTCCCCGGGCCCCGCCACAGGGAGCTCCCGCCGCTGACCGGGCACCGGCAGCGGATACGGCGGGGGAGTGCCGCCGAATTCCGGGCACACCGCCTGGTGGTCGCACCAGCCGCACAGCTTCGTACGGCGCGGGCGCCAGTCGCCGGTCGCGGTCGCCCGCTGGATGGCGTCCCACAGCGCCAGCAGCTTGCGCTCCACACCGAGCAGATCCGCCTCGGTCGGGTCGTACGTCAGCACGTCGCCGCTGCCCAGGTACACCAGCTGGAGCCGGCGCGGCACGATGCCGCGCAGCCGCCACATCACCAGCGCGTAGAACTTCATCTGGAACAGCGGGCCGTCGGCGTACTCCGGACGGGGCGCCTTGCCGGTCTTGTAGTCGACGAGCCGCACCTCACCGGTCGGCGCCACGTCCACCCGGTCGATGAAGCCGCGCAGCTGGAGGCCCGAGTCGAGCACCGTCTCCACATACAGCTCGCGGTCGGCGGGCTCCAGACGGGTCGGATCCTCCAGCGTGAACCACCGCTCCACCAGCGCCTCGGCGTCCGCCAGCCAGGCCGCCAGCCGCTCGCCCGCCGGATCGTCCACGAACAGCTCGGCCAGCTCCGGCCGCTTCGCCAGCAGCTTTTCCCACTCGCCCGGCACCATCGCCCGCGCGCCGACCGCCGTACGCTGCGCCGCCGGGGCGTCGAAGAGGCGCTCCAGCACCGCGTGCACGACCGTGCCGCGCGTCGCCGCCGCACTCGGCTTCTCCGGCAGCTTGTCGATCACCCGGAAGCGGTACAGCAGCGGACACTGCATGAAGTCGCTCGCCCGCGACGGGGAGAGGGAGCGGGGGCGGGTGGCGGGGGAGGGGGGTGGTGTTTCCTTGGCTGCCGGGGCTGCCGGGGCTGCCGGGGCTGCCAGGGCTGCCGGGGCTGCCGGGGCTGCCGGGGCTGCCGGTGTGGCCGGTGTGGCCGGAGTCGTCGGGGTTGCCGGCGCGGCCGTGCCGGCCTCGTGGATCACCTCGGCCGTTCCGGTCCCGCGGGTCCCCTCGGCCTCACCGGCCGTCGCGACTCCGCCGGCCGCTCCGGCCCCGCCGGTGCCGTCCTGCCCGCCGTCCCCGCCCGCGGCGTCCGGCGCGGCCTTCTCGGTGCTCGTTCCCATGACATACGACCCTACGGCCCGCCACTGACAGCTCCGGCAACCGAGGGATCACAATGGGAGACCGAGACGGGGCGTCGCGGAGCGTTCCGCATACCATCGACGCCAGACCCCTTCGCCCTGCATGATCGACAGGCCGTACCGGACCGGAACCGGACGGACAGGAGCGAAGGCCGCAATCGACGAGGGGACACCGTGGACGAGAGTGGGAAGCCGCAGGACCCCGAGGAGTCCGCGCACCCCCAACCGCCCAACCCGCCCGGACCGTCCGACCCGGCCCGCGGCGCCGGCCGTACGCGGCCGTCCGGAAGCCGCCCCTCCCCGCAGCCGGCGCCCAAGAACCAGCCGGGGCGACGCACCGGCGGCGGCATCCTCATGGGCCGCCCCTTCGGCGTACCGGTCTACGTGGCGCCCAGCTGGTTCATCGTCGCCGCGCTGATCACCTGGGTCTTCGGCGGCCAGCTCGAACGGGTCCTGCCCGAGCTGGGCGCGGGCCGCTACCTGGTCTCGCTCTTCTTCGCCGTCGCCTTCTACGCGTCGGTACTCGTGCACGAGCTCGCGCACACCGTCGCCGCGCTGCGCTTCAAGCTCCCCGTGCGCCGCATCCAGCTCCAGTTCTTCGGCGGCGTCTCGGAGATCGAGAAGGAGTCCGAGACCCCCGGCCGCGAATTCGTCCTGGCCTTCGTGGGGCCGCTGCTCTCGCTCGTCCTGGCGGGGCTCTTCTACGGCGGCATGGAGCTGGTCGAGCCCGGCACCGTACCGGGCGTCCTGCTCGCCGGACTGATGATCTCCAACCTGATCGTCGCCGTCTTCAACCTGCTCCCCGGCCTGCCGCTGGACGGCGGGCGGATGCTCCGCGCCGTCGTGTGGAAGGTCACCGGCAAGCCGATGACCGGCACCGTCGCCGCCGCCTGGGTCGGCCGCGCACTCGCCGTCTCGGTTCTGATCGGACTGCCGCTGCTCACCCACACCGGTGCCCTGGGCAACGCTCCCACGGACCTGGGCGGCGCCGACTCGATCACCGACGCGCTGCTCGCCGCGATCCTCGCCGCGATCATCTGGACCGGCGCGGGCAACAGCCTGCGCATGGCCCGGCTGCGCGAACGCCTCCCGGACCTCCAGGCCCGTACGCTCACCCGGCGCGCCGTCCCCGTGGAGGCCGACACCCCGCTGTCCGAAGCGCTGCGCCGCGCCAACGACGCGGGCGCACGCGCCCTGGTCGTCGTGGACCGCGCGGGACGGCCCACCGCCGTCGTCCGCGAGACCGCCATCGTCGGCGTCCCCGAGCACCGCCGCCCCTGGGTCCCCGTCAGCGGCCTGGCGCAGGACCTCAAGGACGGCATGCGGGTCTCCGCCGAACTCGCCGGCGAAGACCTCCTGGACTACCTGCGCGCCACCCCCGCCACCGAGTACCTGGTGGTCGAGGAGACCGGCGAGATCTACGGCGTCCTGTCCACCGCGGACGTGGAGCGCGCGTTCGTGGCGGCCATGGCGCGTCCGTCCTGAGGACGCGGGTCCCGGCCCCCGCGGGGCTTCGGGCGCGCCACGCCTGGGTAAGCCCCCACCGGGGGGACGATCACCTGCGGACCTGTATGCGCGCGGATTTCCCCGGCCCCAGGCGCCGAGCACCCGGCCTACCCGGCCCCGGCCCCACCCGTCCGGCCCCAGCGCCGAGCACCCGGCCCACCCAGCCCCTCGCCCCACCCACGCCCCCACCCCGCCACCTGGTCCGAAC
>NZ_LGCW01000257.1:0-68021 GCF_001279365.1 Streptomyces sp. NRRL F-5755
ACCCCCACCCGCTCACACCGTAGCCGCCCCCAACCCCTCACCGACGGCGTCCTGTCCCCCTCCCACCTCCTCTCCTCCCTCCCCGACGCCCTCCGCAAGCTGCACCCGAAAACGCTCGTCCATCACCCGGTGCTGTTCGTCGTGGCCGTCGGCGCGCTGCTCACCACGCTCTCGGCCGTCCTCGACCCGAGCGTCTTCGCCTGGACGATCAGTGTCTGGCTCTGGCTCACCGTCGTCTTCGCGAACCTGGCCGAAGCGGTCGCGGAAGGACGCGGCAAGGCGCAGGCCGAAACGTTGCGCCGGACGCGCGGCGACACCGTCGCGCGACGGCTGCGCAGCTGGCGGGTCGGCATGGGGGAGTGGGAGTACGAGGAGGAGACGGTACCGGCCGCCGACCTCCAGCCGCACGACATCGTCATCGTGGACGCGGGCGCGACGGTACCCGGCGACGGCGAAGTGGTGCAGGGCGCCGCGTCCGTCGACGAATCGGCGATCACGGGCGAATCGGCCCCGGTCATCCGCGAGGCGGGCGGCGACCGTTCCGGGGTCACGGGCGGTACGACGGTGCTGTCCGACCGCATCATCGTCCGCATCACCTCCCGCCCCGGCAGAACCTTCCTCGACCGCATGATCGCGCTCGTGGAAGGCACGACCCGGCAGAAGACCCCGAACGAACTGGCGCTGAACATCCTGCTCGCCGCGCTCACCGTCGTCTTCCTGCTGGCCGTCGTCTCGCTCCAGCCGATGGCCGGTTACGCGGGCGCCGCCCAGCCGCTGACCGTACTGGTCGCGCTGCTCGTCACCCTCATCCCGACGACCATCGGCGCGCTGCTGTCGGCCATCGGCATCGCCGGAATGGACCGGCTCGTCCAGCGCAACGTCCTGGCGCTGTCCGGCCGGGCCGTCGAGGCGGCCGGCGACGTGAACACGCTCCTCCTCGACAAGACCGGCACGATCACCCACGGCAACCGCCGCGCCGACACCTTCGTACCGCTCGACGGCGTCCCGCACGCCCAGCTCGCCGACGCGGCCCAGCTCTCCTCGCTCGCCGACGGGACACCGGAGGGCCGGTCCATCGTGGCGCTGGCGCAGGAGAAATACGGAATCCAGGTGCGTACGGAGGGGGAGATGGGGGCCGCGCGCTGGGTGGCGTTCAGCGCGCAGACCCGTATGAGCGGGGTCGATCTGGCCTGGTCGGGCGGCTGCCTGGTACGTAAGGGAGCGGCCGGGGCGGTACGGGACTGGGTGACGCGGCTGGGCGGGCAGGTGCCGCCGGAGGCGGGCTGGATCGTGGACTCCATCGCGGCGGGCGGCGGTACGCCCCTGCTGGTGGCGGTCGCCGACCGGCACGGCGCGCGGGTGCTCGGCGCCGTGCACCTCAAGGACGTGGTCAAGGACGGCATCGCGCGCCGCTTCGCCGAACTGCGGGCCATGGGCATCAAGACGGTGATGGTCACCGGCGACAATCCGCTGACCGCCCGGTCCATCGCCGCGGAGGCCGGCGTCGACGACTACATCGCGGAGGCCACACCCGAACAGAAGCTGGCGCGCATCCGGCAGGAGCAGGAGGGCGGCAACCTCGTCGCGATGACGGGCGACGGGACGAACGACGCGCCCGCGCTCGCCCAGGCGGACGTCGGCGTGGCCATGAACACCGGCACCTCGGCGGCCAAAGAGGCCGGGAACATGGTGGACCTGGACTCCAACCCGACCAAGCTCATCGAGATCGTCGCCGTCGGCAAGCAACTGCTGATCACGCGCGGTGCGCTGACAACTTTCTCCATCTGTAACGACGTGGCGAAGTACTTCGCGATCGTGCCCGCCATGTTCTCCGCCGTCTACCCGGGGCTCGGCGCGCTCAACATCATGGGCCTGCACAGCCCCACCTCGGCCATCGCGTCGGCCATCATCTTCAACGCGCTGATCATCGTGGCGCTGATACCGCTGGCCCTGCGCGGCGTCCGCTACCAGCCGTCCTCCGCACACGCGCTGCTCCGCCGGAACCTGGGGGTGTACGGGCTCGGTGGATTGATCGCTCCATTCCTCGGCATCAAGCTCATTGATCTGGTTCTTCAGCTCGTGCCGGGAATGTGAGGGGAGTGGGCGTGTAGTGGGGCCTGCCGAATGAGTTGTGCTGTGCAGTGCCGGGCCGGGGTTCGTTGTCCCCGGCCCGGCACTGCGTAACCCGGCATGGCTCAACCGGCCCCGGATTAACCGGTCCCCGATCAACCGGCCCCGGGCCAACCGGGGACGGCTACCCGGCGATACCTAATCCGTTGCCGTTGCCGTTGCCGTCGGCGCCGGCACCGGCACCGGCGCCACCGGCGGCCAAGGAACCTCCGCCAGCGCCGGAATCACCTGCTCCTCCTCATACGCGAGGTGCGCCAGCAGCTCTTCCGACATCCGTTCCAGTTCGGCGCGGAATTGTTCCGGGTCGGCGTTTCCGATGTCCGCGAGCAGAGCGAGCAAGTCGTTCTGTATACGGGCAATCGTCCGATGCTCATCCTGCAACCTGTCGAGGGCCGGGCGCAGTTCGGGGTGATAGCGGCCAACGGCGGGAAACACGTGCGCGTCCTCGCCGGTGTGGTGAAACTCCAGGCTCTGGCAGAACGCCAGACAATGCTGCCGGATTTGCAGCCCGAGCCCCGGCTTCGGTGGTTCCCCCGGCCCCTGGTGCGTCGCCCGCGCCAGGAGGTGGGCCTCGGCTTCGGCGCGTACGTGCCGCAATTGCGCGCGCAACCACGTATGCACCTGTACGAGCTTGTCGGCGAGCGTGGTGACCTCGTGCAGCACCTCGCCGTCCGCCTCCTCGTACTCCGGCTCGGCGGGCTCCAGCACCACGACCGGCAAGGTGCGGGCGGTCCTGGCCTGGTAGTCGGCGTATCCGGGGGCGACCCGTACCGCCTGCTCGAACAGCCGGTCCCTGCGCTCGCCCTCGGCCGGTACGGCGATCGCCTCGTAGGTGTCGGTGCCCACCTCCACCCGTACCTGCGGGTGCGCGAGCAGATTGTGGTACCAGTCGGGGTGCCGGGGCCCACCGAGGTTGGAACCGACGACCAGCAGCAGGTCGCCATCGCGAACGTACCCGAGTGGCGTGGTGTACGGCTCGCCCGACTTCGCGCCGGTGGTGGTCAGCAGGAGCAGGTCGCCGCCCTCGAACGGGCCGCCGACCTTCCCCTCATTGGCCCGGAATTCGTCGATGACCGATTGATTGAAGGAATTTGGCATGCTGATGTTGCTCTCCGTGAAGCTTCATCCGCGTGACCGGCCGCGACGTATCGCAACCGTCATCACCGCGGAACGAATGAAAGAGGTAAGGGAAAGGGGAGGGGCAGCGTGTGGCCACCGCACGCGCGTCTCGTCCGGAGCGGGTGGTACGGGTGGATCGGGCGTCGCTCACCGATTACCGATTGCCGAGCAGCAACACTCGTAACTCTCGCAACGCTCGGATCAACACGAGATGCGGCATACGAACGTGCCCAGCACGCCCGCCCGCTGCTGGCGTCAGGCGCGGCCTGAGAAGTCCGCGAAGCCCACGAAGTCCGCGAGGAATGAACTCATGCGTAGTCCTTGAGGAAAGGTATGTCGCCCGACTGCCGGCCGGCCCACTGCTCTTTGGCCGACGTCACGCGCATACGCGTCCTCATTAGACCCATTCGCCGAGGCCCCGTCAACCTGACTACCGCTGAGTTTCTCCGTACGCCGGCTGCCACATCGCGTCCTGCACAGCCTGTACGACATCGTCGGGAGCGACGCGCGCGACACCCTCCTCGACGGCTGCCCGTACCACCGCCACCGCGACGGCCGCCGAAGAAGCGCGCAGATTCTCCACCTGAGGCAGCAGCGGAGCCCCCGGCCCACCGCCTTCCACTTGCCCCGCGACCGCCTCGGCGGCGGCCAGCAGC
Source organism: Streptomyces sp. NRRL F-5755 (assembly GCF_001279365.1). Lineage (NCBI taxonomy): Bacteria > Bacillati > Actinomycetota > Actinomycetes > Kitasatosporales > Streptomycetaceae > Streptomyces > Streptomyces sp. NRRL F-5755. The sequence goes on from NZ_LGCW01000257.1 coordinate 3,906, forward strand.
ATGCCGGGCGTCAGCCGCTCGGCGCGCGACACCACCACGCCCAGCCCCAAGCCCGGGTAGACGAGAGCGTTGTTGGCCTGGCCGATGACGTGCCGTACCCCTTCGACCTCCACCGGCTCCACCGGGATACCGGCCGTCGTCAGCGCCCTGCCGCCGGTCCAGCGCAGCAGGTCGGCGGGCATCGCCTCGATCTTCTCGGTGGGATTGGAAAGCGGAAAAATGACAGGTCTCTCGACGTGCTGCGCCATCTCCTCCACGACCTGCCGGGTGAAGGCGCCGCGTACGGTCGAGGTGCCGATGAGAACGGTGGGGCACACGTTCCGTACGGTCGTCAGCAGACCGATCCCCTGATCCGCGGCACGGCCCGAATCACCGCCTGCCCCGCCTGCCTCACCTTTCCCATCCGACCCACCTGCCCAACCCTCGACCTCCCCCTTCGGACGCGCATAGCCGCGCTGGTAGTCGCGCAGGTCGTCCATGTCGTCCAGCAGCAGGCCAGGACGGTCGACGAGCCAGAAGCGGCGGGTCGCCTCGTCCTCGTCCAGGCCGTCGCGGACCATCGCCTCGCGCAGCTGGTCGGCGATGCCCACACCGGCCGTACCGGCCCCGAACACCACGACGCGCTGGTCGCCGAACCGCGACCCGGTGACGTTCAGCGCCGACCGGGCGGCGGCGAGCGTGATCGCGCCGGTGCCCTGCATGTCGTCGTTGAACATCCGGTAGCGCTCGCCGTACCGCTCCAGGAAGCGCCGGGCGTTGCCGGCGCCGAAATCCTCGAAGTGCAGCAGAGCGTCCGGGTACAGCTCCGAAACCGTGTCCAGGTACGCGGCGACGAACGCGTCGTAGCGTTCGCCGCGCGCCCGGCTGTGCCGTACTCCCAGGTAGAGCGGATCGTTGAGCAGCGTCTCGTTGTCGGTGCCGACGTCGAGGACCACCGCGAGGCAGCGCGCGGGGTCGATGCCCGCGGCGGCCGTGTACACCGCCAGCTTGCCCACGGAGATCTGGATGCCGTGCACGCCCCAGTCGCCGATGCCGAGGATCTGCTCGGCGTCCGTGACCACCACCAGGTCCACTTCGTCCGCCCCGAGCTCCAGATCCTCGAACGAACGCCGCAGGTCCCGCGGCCGGTCGATGGACAGGAAGACACCGCGCGGCCGCCGGTACTCGTGGCTGTACGTCTTGATCGCCTCACCCACGGTCGGGTCGTAGACGATGGGCAGCAGCTCGGTCAGGTGGTCGGTGAGCAGCCGGTAGTACAGGACCTCGTTGCGGTCGTGCAGCTGCTCCAGATTGATGTACGCGGCCAGGTCGTCGGGCTGGCGCCGCAACTGCTCGTACGCGCGCCGCGCCTGCTGGTCCAGGGTGAGTACGGCGTCGGGGAGCCGGCCGACGAGGCCGAGGCGGTCGCGTTCGGCGGCGGTGAAAGCGGTTCCGCGATTGGTCAGCGGATCGCTCATCACCGATGGCAGCCGGGGCTGTCTGCCCATACGTCCGCACTCCTATTTCCGTCCGCGCGCCCGCTCCGCACCCCCCTCTCCACCGCCAGTCTCGCGCGAGAGCCCCGTTCCCGCATCCGGTGGATACGGGAACGGGGCTCTGGTAAGCGCTTACACAGCAGCGGCGATTTTTATTGCGGCCGCATGGGGCTGACCCGGCCCTGGAGCAGACGGGACAGGGAGGCGTGCACGTCCTCCACCGAGCGGTGCGGCTGGAACGACAGCCAGTCCAGCGCCGCCACCAGCACCATGCCGAGGAGCGCGGACGCCGTCAGGGGGACGTCGAGCTCCTCGCTCAGTTCGCCGACGGCGACGGCGTCCCGCAGTACGGACTCGACGACGGCGACCGCCCGGCCCCGTACGGACTGGAGCGTCGGCTGCCAGACCCGGTTCGTACGCCACAGCTCGGCCACGTACAGCTGGGTCAGGGAGGGCGAGCCGGCGATGAAGTCCAGCCCGGCCCGGATCATCGCGTCCAGCGCGTCGACCCGGGTGCCGCCCTCCGCGCGCACGGCCCGGTCGGCGGCCTCCTGGAGGGAGGTGGCGAGCAGGTCGATGCCGTCCCGCAGAAGCTCCTCGTAGAGGACGTTCTTGCTGGCGAAGTTGTAGTAGACGGTGCCCTTGGCGACACCGGCGCGCTCGGCGATCTCGTCCACCGTGGTGGCGGAGAAGCCCTGTTCGGCGATGAGCGTGACCGCGGCGTCGAACAGCTTGCGCCGGGTGGCGCCGCGGCGCAGCCCGTGGCCGGCTTCGCGTGCCCCGTGGCCGGGGGCGGCGCCGCTGGTGGCGTCGCCCCCGTGCCGGCGGGGGTGCTCGGTTCGCACGCTCACAGGCTCAGTTCCGGGTGCAGGTCCTTCATCCGTACGACCTGCCGGCCGCGCGCGGTCAGCGAGGTGAGCGCCAGCGCGCCGACCGTGAACACGGCCAGGACGATGGAGCCCTGCCATACGATCCCCAGGTCACCGCCGGTGATGAGGCGGCGCAGGCCGTCCACCACGTAACTCATCGGCAGGAACGGGTGGATCGCGCCGAAGAAACCGGGACTGGTCTGCACCGGGTACGTACCGCCCGCCGACGTCAGCTGGAGCATCAGCACGACCAGCGTCAGGACACGGCCCGCCGGACCGAACTGCGCACCGAAGAACTGGATGATCGCGGTGAACGCGGCCGTCGCCAGCAGCAGGAAGCCGATGGTGGCCCCCGCGCGCTCCATCTCCAGACCGAGCCCCCAGTGCAGGACGGCCATCAGGGCCAGCACCTGCACGACGCCGATGGCGAAGGCCGGCAGCCAGGAACCCAGCGCGATCCGCCAGCCCGGCGCCCCCGCGGCGAGCGCCCGCTTGCCGAGCGGCGCGAGCAGCATGTACGCGACCATCGCGCCGACCCACAGGGACAGCGGAATGAAGTACGGGGCGAGCCCGGTGCCGTAGTTCGGCGCCTTGTGCATCGACTTCGAGGCCAGCTCGACCGGGTTGGACATGACCTCGGTACGGGCGTCGCGGTCCTTCTTGTCGTAGTCGGGGATCTGCGCGACGCCGCTGTCCAGCTTGCCGGCGAGCTGGTTGGAGCCGTCCTTGAGCTTGTAGATGCCACCGCTCAGCTTGTCGATGCCGTCCTTGGCGGAGCCGACACCCTCGTGGACCTTGCCCGCGCCGTCGGCGACCTTGCCTGCGCCGTCGGTGAGCTTCTGGCTGCCGTCGGCGATCTTCCCGGTCCCGTCGGTCACCTTCTGGCTGCCGTCGGCGACCTTGCCGGAGCCGTTGGCCAGCATGCCGATGCCGTCCGCGAACTGGCCGGCGCCCTGGGAGAGCTTCTTCGCACCCGAGTTGAGCGCGTTGATCTGGCGGATGGCCGCGTCCGCGCGATTCCCGATCCCCGGAGCCTTCTCGGCGACCTCGACGGCACCCTGGTGGAGGTCGTGCAGCTTGCCGCGCAGGTGCTGGAGGTCCGTCCTGGCGATGATGTCGTTGACCTTCTCCGCGGCGTCGGCGCCTGCGGCGCTACCGGCCGCCAGGCCCTTCAGCCGGGCGCAGTCGGCACCCGTGGAGGCGCCACCGCACTGCTCCCTGTAGAGGGCCGCGGCGTCGTCGGCGTTCTTGCGGGCCTGTGTGGCCGCCTTGGCCGAGTTTCCGGGCAGCTTGCCGAGGTCGTCGTAGATCGCCTGGCTGAGGTCGGCGACGAACTTCGCCTTGTCGCCGATCTCCTTGCCGTGCTCCTTGAGGAAGGGCAGGTCCTTCGCCGCGATGCCGTTGACCTTGTCGGCGAGCTGCTGCGTGCCGTTGGCCACCTGACCGGCGCCGGTGCTGAGCTCCTGGGCCTTCGACCGGGCCGTGTTGAGGCCCTGGTTCAGGTCCCCGGCACCCTTGCTGACGGCTCCGGCCCCCTTGTTGACGGCTCCGGCCCCCTTGCTCAGCTCGCCGGCCTTGTCGTGCAGCGTGCCCGCGCCCTTGCTGACATCGCCTGAGCCCTTGTCCAGCTTGCCCAGGCCGTCGGACAGGTCGTCCGACCCCTTCTTGGCGTCACCCAGGCCCTTGTCGATCTTGCCGGCCCCGTCCGCGGCCTGCTGCGTCTTGTCGTGCAGATCCGAGAACGACACAAAGATCTTGTCGAAGAACTCCCGCGACGACTTCGCCGAGGTCTTGGCGCGGATCTCCGAGAAGATCGTCTTGGAGATCGAGCCGACGATGTAGTTGTTCGCGTCGTTCGTGCGGACCTGGAGCGCGCCCGTCTCCGGGTGGTCGCCGGAGCTGGAGGCGATCCGCTCGCTGAAGTCCTTCGGGACGGTCAGGGAGAGGTAGTACGTACCGTTCTCGACGCCCTTCGCGGCGTCGGAGGCGCTGACCTCCTCCCAGTTGAACGTGTTGCTGTCCTTGACGTTCTTGACGAGTTCGTCGCCCGCCTGGATCTTCTTGCCACCGGCGGTGGCGCCCTTGTCGTCGTTGACGAGCGCGACCGGGATCTTGTCCAGGTTCGCGTACGGGTCCCAGAACGAGCACAGGTACAGCGCCCCGTACAGCAGCGGGATCAGCATCAGGGCGACGAGGCCCAGCCGGGGGAGCTTGCCCCTGCCGAAGCGCTTGAGCTCAAGCGCGGCGAGCTTCGGCGAGCGCATGGGCTGCTTCCTCCTCGTGGATGTCGGTCGTACCGGACTGGCCGGTGGTCGAAGTGGTGGGGGCTGCGGCGGCGGGCGCCTGCGCGGCGGCCGGTGCCGTACGGACGACGATCGCGTCGTCGGGAGCGGTGCTGGCCGAGGCCACCACCGTCGTGCCGTTCAGCGCCAGGTCCCGCAGCATCTGCCACACCTGGGAACGCTCGTCGGCGGACAGCTTGAGGTCGACGTCGTCGATGGCCACCAGCCGCGGGCCGTGCATGACGGCCAGCGCGACCGACAGCCGCAGCGCCTCGATGCGCTCCATGTCGCGTACCGCCGTGCGCAGCCCCTTCGGCAGCGTCGCGGGGTCGAGGCCGACGGCCGCCAGCGCGGCGTCGACGCGCGCCCGCGTCACCTCCTTGTGGCGGCGGCCCCACGGCAGCCGGGCGCCCAGCGAACCGGCCATCCGGCGGCCCAGCAGGGCCTGCTCCTCCAGGTGTTCCCCTGCGGTCAGGGCCGGTTCCAGGTCGGCGACCCCGGGGACGTGCGCGATGGCGGTCAGGCTGCGCACCGTTCCCATGCGCTTGGGGAGGGGGAAGCCGGCGACCGTGGCGTGGCCCTCGGCGAGCTTCATACGGCCGGTGAGCGCGAGCAGGAGACAGGTGCGGCCGGAACCCGACGGGCCCTCGACGGCGATCAGCGAACCCGGCTCCGCGGTGATGTGGACGTCTCTGAACGCCCACCCCCGTGGGCCCTTCACTCCGATTCCCCTGGCGTTGACCGCCGCCCCCTGGCGGGTGGTGTCCACGGCCCCTCCTTTGATCTGACTGGTCAGTCTAAAAGTGTGCCGCATGGACCGGCCTATTGACCAATCAGCGCGTGATCCTGTGAACTCCGTCATGTGGCGGGTGGGGCGCCCTGGAGTTTTTGGGGCGTTTGTTGGTGATGTTCTCGGTGTGGTCCGTGGTGCTGTGCGCCCGATCCGCGCCGGCAGGACACTTGCGACGGAGACCGATGACTCACTCGGCCAAACTGATCGCCCCGCTCCTGGCGGGGACCCTCGTCACGACGCTGCCACCGGCATCGGCCGCAGCCGCCACGCCGGCACGGCACGCCCCCGCGGCCGCCGCTGCGGCCACGGCGTCCGGCGGAGCTGCCGCGGATTCCGCCTCCTGCGCCCCGCGGGAGCTGGAACGTTTCAGCAAGGAGAAGTCCCGGGGCGACGGGCAGGAGCGGCGCAGCGGGAGTCCCGGTGCTGCCGACTCCGCAGGCCCCGGCGCCACGGACGACGGCGACGGCTGGAGCCCCACCGCCACCCGCATCGACCCCAAGGACGGCCACCACGCCTTCGTCGGCAACGGCTACCTCGGCCAGCGCGTGGCCCCCAACGGCGCCGGATACACGGCCCCCGGCGAGACGACCGGCTGGCCGCTGAAGACGCCCCGCTACGACGGCTCCTTCGTATCCGGCCTGTACGCGCGCGGCCCGGAGAAGCTGGAGGGCCGCCAGGCCATCGCCGCGCTGCCCACGTGGACGGGCCTCGACGTCACCGCCGCCGGCGACCGTCCGCAGACCTTCGACTCCGCGACCCCCGCCGGCCGTATCTCCCACTACCGCCAGACGCAGTTCATACGCTGCGGAATTGTCCGTACATCTCTGACGTGGACGGCCGCCGACGGCCGCGCCACCGACCTCGTGTACGACGTGCTCGCCGACCGCACCGACGCGCACACCGGCGCCGTACGGCTGCGCATGACCCCGCACTGGGGCGGGCGGGCCACCGTCACCGACCGCCTCGACGGGCGCGGCGCGCGCCGTATGACGCAGACCGGGGGCAGCGCGCGCGACGGCCGGACGATGGACGTGACCTTCCGTACGGACGGTACGAAGACAGACGGCGCGGTCGCCTCGACCCTGCGCCCCGGCCCGCAGGTCCGTGCACAGGGTGCGACGACGCGGCGCGCGGGTGCCGCGAAAGATCTGGGCAACCAGCAGAGCGTCAGCTTTTCTGTACAGGCCGGACGTTCCTACGAACTGACCAAGTACGTCGGCGTCGACACCGCACTCACCTCCCGCACCCCGCGCACCGCCGCGACCGCCGCCGCACAGCGCGCCGCGAACCGTGGCTGGGAGGCCCTCTACCGGAACCACGCCGCCGCCTGGCAGAAGCTCTGGCGCAGCGACGTCGAGGTGCGCGGACGCGGGCGCGGGCAGCGGGACCTGCAGTCGTGGGTACGCGCGGCGCAGTACGGGCTGCTCTCCAGCACTCGCGCCGGCAGCCGCAACAGCATCAGCCCGGCCGGGCTGACCAGCGACAACTACGCCGGTGAGATTTTCTGGGACGCCGAGACCTGGATGTACCCGGGCCTGCTGGCCGCCCACCCCGAGCTGGCCAAGTCCGTCGTGGACTACCGCTACAAGACCATGGCCGGAGCCGCCGCCAACGCGAGGAAGCTGGGCTACAAGGGCCTGTTCTACCCGTGGACCAGTGGCGGCAAGGGCGATCTGTGGAACGAGTGCCACAGCTGGGACCCGCCGCACTGCAAGACCCAGAACCACCTGATGGGCGATGTCTCGCTGGCCGCCTGGCAGTACTACCTCGCGACCAAGGACACCGCCTGGCTGCGCGAACGCGGCTGGCCGGTGATGAAGGGCATCGCGGAATTCTGGGCGTCCCGGGTCACCCGTAACCCGGACGGCAGCTACTCGATCAAGAACGTGGCCGGGCCGGACGAGTACAGCAACGGTGTCGACGACGGCGTCTTCACCAACGCCGGCGCGGTCACCGCGCTGCGCAACGCCGGCCGCGCCGCCGCGCTCCTCGGGCAGCGGGCCCCCGCCGCCTGGAAGGAGATCGCCGACCACATCCGCATCCCGTACGACGCGAAGAAGAACGTCTTCGAGCAGTACGACGGATACAAGGGCACGACGATCAAGCAGGCCGACACCGTGCTCCTCATGTATCCGCTGGAATGGCCGATGTCGCAGCGCGCCAAGATCAATACGCTGGACCACTACGCGGCACGCACCGACCCGGACGGCCCCGCCATGACCGACTCGGTGCACGCCATCGCCGCCGCCGGAACCGGTGAGGCGGGCTGCTCGACGTACACGTACCTGATGCGTTCCGTCAGGCCGTTCATGCGCGGCGCCTTCCACCAGTTCTCCGAGGCGCGCGGCGACAAGGCGGGGGCCGGCGACCCGCACGCCGGATCGCCCGCGCAGGACTTCCTCACCGGCAAGGGCGGTTTCCTGCAGACCTTCACCAACGGCCTGACCGGCCTGCGGATGCGCGAGGACCGGGTGCACCTGGACCCGATGCTGCCGCCGCAGCTCTCCGACGGCGTCACGCTGCGCGGGCTGCGCTGGCAGGGCCGTACGTACGACGTGGAGATCGGCGCGCACAGCACGATGGTGCGGCTGACGGCCGGCGCGCCGATGCGCGTCGAGTCGCCGGAGGGCGAGCGGGTGGTGAGCCGCGGCGTGCCGCTGACGCTCAAGACCCGACGCCCCGACCTCGCGGCGACCGACAACGTGGCCCGGTGCCGGACGGCGCAGGCCACGTCCGAGGAGCCGGGCATGTACGCGGGCGCCGCCGTGGACGGCAACGCGGCCACCTCCTGGGTGCCGAACGGTTCCGACGGCACCCTGACCGTCGACCTCGGCAAGCCGTCGCGCATCGGCCAGATCACTCCGCGCTGGAAGGACGGCGAGCCCGCCTCGTACGTCGCGCAGGTCTCGACGGACGGCAAGCACTGGTACGGGACCGGGTATGACGGCCGCACGACGGCGCGCTACGTCCGGCTCACGGTGCACGGCGCCGACGCGGCGAAGAAGGGCGGACAGCGCCCCGGCCTCGCCGAGCTGACCGTACAGAAGGCCACGGGACCGGCCACGGGGAAGTAGCCGAGGACGGTCCGATCCCTCCGGTGGGACGGCCCAGGTGGCAAGGTGCGACCTGGGCCGTTTCTGCCTGCCACAGTCATCGGTCGTGAACCGAAAGTGACCAATCTGTCCCCTGAATGAGACATCTGTGGCCGCTTCCGTCACATAGTGTCCGGACACGCACGGTGTGTCTGACCTGGGGAGGGACTGTGCGTACGGCTGCGAAGTGTGTGGTCGGCGGGGTGACCGCCGCGGTGGTGGGCCTGGTCGGCGTGGGTGCCTACAACGTCTACGAGGCGTTCGCCGGCGAGGGCTCGTCCGGGACATCGGCCGGTACCACCGCGTCCAGACAGACCGGACCCCCGTCCGAGGAAGAGATACGCGATACGGCGCGCGACTTCCTCGCGGCCTGGAGCAAGGGCGACGTGAATGCCGCCGCGTTCCTCACGGACAACGCCGAGGGCGCGCGCCAGGCCCTGACCGGATTCCGCGACGAAGCGCATGTCTCGAAGGTGACGTTCGAGGCCGGGCAGCAGACCGACGGCGCGAAGGTGCCGTACCACGTCACCGCCGAGCTGACGGTCGGCAAGGGCGACGACGCGAAACACGCGACCTGGAAGTACGACTCCACGCTGCACGTCGTACGCGGCAAGACCACCGGCAAGGCCCTCGTCGACTGGCAGCCCAACGTGGTCCACCCCGACCTGCGGCGCGGCCAGAGCCTGCGGACCGGTTCGGACGGCGCGCCGCCCGTCAAGGCGGTCGACCGCAACGGCACCGAACTCGACGGCACCGACCTGCCGTCCCTCGGCGCCATCCTGCCCGCCCTCCGGGAGAGCTACGGGGAGAAGGCCGGCGGCGTCCAGGGCATCGAGGTGCGCGTCGTCAACGAGAGCGGCGAGCCGGGCAAGACGCTGCACACCATCGTCAAGGGCCGCCCCGGAACGCTCCGTACGACGCTTGACGCGAAGGTGCAGCGCGCCGCCGAGGCGGCGGTCAAGGGCTACCGCGAGGCGTCGGTCGTCGTGGTCAAGCCGGGCAGCGGGGACATCCTCGCGGTCGCCAACCACCGCTCGGACCAGTTCAACGCGGCGTTCCAGGGGCGGCTGGCCCCCGGTTCCACGATGAAGGTCGTGACCGCCGCGATGCTCATGGAGAAAGGTCTGGTCTCCGCGGACAAGAGTGTGGAGTGCCCGAAGTACGCCTCGGCGGGCGGACGGTCCTTCCACAACCAGGGCATGTTCGAGATCAACGGCGGTACGTTCGCGGACAGTTTCGCGCGCTCCTGCAACACCGCCTTCATCGGCCTGGCCGACCGGATCTCGGGCGCGGACCTGAGCGGTGAGGCGCAGGAGGTCTTCGGGCTGGGCATGGACTGGAAGGTCGGGATACCGACGTTCGACGGCAGCGTGCCGCAGAGCGACGGCCCCGACACCCCGGCGGCCCTGATCGGCCAGGGCCGCGTCCAGGCCAACCCGCTGAACATGGCGTCCGTCGCCGCCACCGCCAAGGCCGGGTACTTCTCCCAGCCCGTACTCGTCTCCCGCGAGCTGGACGACCGGCCGGTCGTCCACGCGAGCCGGGCGCTGCCGTCCTCGGTCGCCGCCCAACTCCGGGCCATGATGCGGCGTACGGCCGTCAGCGGCACCGGCGCGCGGGCGATGGCCGGACTCGGCGGCGACATCGGCGCCAAGACCGGTTCGGCGGAGGCCGACGGCCAGGGCGACGCCAACAGTTGGTTCCTCGGTTACCGCAATGACGCCGCGGCGGCCGCGGTCGTCCAGCAGGGTGGTCACGGCGGCGACGCGGCGGGACCGATTGTCCGGAGGGTGCTCGCGGCGAGCCGCTGAGGGGAAGGGTCGACACTGGGGCGTGCCCGCGTCGGGGCCTGCCCGCATCCCGGGGGCGTTCGCCCCCGGGCGTCGACGAAACGGGAGGGCCCCTCGTGCGCGTACGTTCCGCGGTTGTCCGTATCACCGCAGCAGTGCTGGCCGTCGGCTGTATCACGGCGTGCGCCGACGGGGCCCCGACGGCATCGGACCCGGCGGCCCCGACCGCCCGGGACTCGGCCCGGTCCACCGCGCCGGGCGGGGCGGCCGGCGGCGCGGGGACGTCCGCCGCCTCGGTCCGCGCGAGTGCGTCCTGCACCGACGGGAAATGTACGGACAATTCGCGTGCGAGCGGAAGCGAAAATCGCCCGGGAACGGGCGGCGGCCGTCACCCCTGCTCCCCGTCCGTCTCCCTCGACCGCTACTCCGACGCCCTGGACAAAACCACCTTCCAGGGCACCTTCATCGGCAACCTCTCCGCCCTCGCCCGCGACACCGACGGCTCCATCGCCGCCGTGTCCGACCGTTCCGTACTGATCGGGCTGAACGGCCGCACCCACCGGCCCGTACGGGCAGCCAGGATCACCGACGAGAAGGGCGCCGTCCTCGACGCCGAGGGCCTGGCCGTCGAACCGGGCGGCACCTACCTCGTCTCGTCCGAGACCGAGCCTTCCGTACGGCGCTACGACCGTTCCGGCACGCTCCTCGGGCGCCTGCCCGTTCCTGACGCCCTACGGGTCGCACCGGCCGGGCAGGCCCAGAGCAACCAGACCTTCGAGGGCCTCGCCCTCAGGCCCGGCGGCGGCACGCTCACCGCCGCCATGGAAGGCCAGCTCACCGGCGACGGCAAGGACACGGCGGGCCGCCCGCTGCTGCGCTTCCAGACCTGGCAGCGGTACGGCGCCTGGCCCGGCCCCGCGGCGTACCGGCTCGGCAAGCAGTACGCGTACCCGGTGGACGCCGGACTGGGCGTCTCGGAAATCGCCGCTCTCTCGGACGGGCGGCTGCTCGTCCTGGAACGCGGCTTCACGGCCGGCGTCGGCAACACCGTGCGCCTCTACCTCGCCGATCCGCGCCGCGCCGCAGACGTCAGCGGCGTCCCGAAGCTGCCCGGCGGCAAGACCGTACGCCCCGCTCCCAAGAAACTCCTCGCCGACCTCGGCGCTTGCCCCTCCCTGGGCGCCCCCGCCCACCAGCCCCAGACCAACCCTCTGCTGGACAACATCGAAGGCATGACGATCACCGGCCGCGCACCCGGCGGACGGCTGCGCCTCCTCCTGGTCAGCGACGACAACGAGAGCCCGAAGCAGATCACCCGCCTCTACGAGCTGACGGTGCGCCCCGGCGGCCACTGACCCCGCCGTCTCCGTGCGTCACCGCCGACGCGCCCCGCAATGTTGCCGCGGGATGAAATCCGCTGCCCACAGCGTTGGTGCCTCCTGGTGAACGACGAGATGCGGGAGGCAGTGCGTGACGGGGACGGGGACCGAACCATCGAGACAGGGTGGCTGGGCGCGGCGGCTGACGCGGCTGTGCTGGCAGTACCGGAAGGACGTACTGCTCGCGCTCGGCTCGTCACTCGCCGGGATGGGCGTGATGGCCCTGGTCCCGCTCATCCCGAAGCTGATCATCGACGATGTGATCGTCAGCCATGAGCGGCCGCTCGCACCCTGGGCGACCCTGCTGGTCGTCGCCGCGCTCGCCGTCTACGGGCTGACGTACGTACGCCGCTACTACGGCGGACGGCTCGCCCTCGACGTCCAGCACGACCTGCGTACCCGGATGTTCCGGTCGATCGCGCGGCTGGACGGGCACCGGCAGGACGAGCTGAGCACCGGCCAGGTCGTCGGCCGCGCCACCAGCGACCTGCAGCTCATCCAGAGCCTGCTGTTCATGCTGCCGATGATGATCGGGAACGTGCTGCTCTTTGCGATCTCCCTGGTCGTGATGGTGGTGCTCTCCCCGCTGCTCACCGTCGTCGCGCTCGCCGTCGCCCCCGCGCTGTGGTTCATCGCCCAGCGCAGCCGCAACCGCCTCTACCCCGCCACCTGGTACGCGCAGGGACAGGCCGCCGCCGTCGCGGGCGTCGTCGACGGTGCCGTCTCCGGCGTCCGCGTCGTCAAGGGCTTCGGCCAGGAGGAGCAGGAGGCCGGCAAACTGCGCACGGTCAGTCGCCGCCTCTTCGCCGGCCGGCTCCGCACCGTACGGCTCAACGCCCGCTACACCCCCGCCCTCCAGGCCGTCCCGTCCCTCGGCCAGGTCGCCATGCTGGCGCTCGGCGGCTGGCTGGCCACCAACGGACAGATCACCCTCGGTACCTTCGTCGCCTTCTCCACCTATCTCGCCCAGCTCGTCGCGCCGGTGCGGATGCTGGCGATGATGCTGACCGTCGGGCAGCAGGCACGGGCCGGCGTGGAGCGGGTCTTCGAGCTGGTCGACACCGAACCGGTCATCGAGGAACGCCCCGACGCGCGCGAACTGCCCGCGGACGCGCCCGCCACGGTCGAGTTCGAGCACGTCTCCTTCGGCTACGGCAACGGCCGCCCCGTCCTGGAGGACTTCTCGCTGCGCATCGAGCCCGGTGAGACCGTCGCCGTCGTCGGCACGTCCGGCAGCGGCAAGTCCACCGTCTCGCTGCTGCTGCCGCGCTTCTACGACGCGACCGCGGGTCGCGTCCTGGTGGGCGGCCACGACGTACGCGACCTGACCCTGGAATCGCTGCGCGCGGCCATCGGCCTCGTTCCGGAGAACAGCTTCTTGTTCTCCGACTCCCTGCGCGACAACATCGCCTACGGAACGCCGGACGCCACCGACGAGCAGATACGTATCGCCGCGCGTGCCGCACAGGCCGACGGATTCATATCCGCCCTGCCGGACGGGTACGGCACCGAGGTCGGCGAGCAGGGACTGACCCTGTCCGGCGGACAGCGCCAGCGGGTCGCGCTGGCCCGCGCGATCCTCACCGACCCGCGGCTGCTGGTCCTGGACGACGCGACCTCCGCCGTGGACGCCCGGGTCGAGCACGAGATCCACGAGGCGCTGCGCGGCGTGATGGCGGGCCGTACGACGCTGCTGATCGCGCACCGCGCCTCCACCCTCGCCCTCGCCGACCGCGTCGCCGTCCTGGACGGCGGCCGGCTGGTCGACATCGGTACGCGCGAGGAACTGGAGGAACGCTGCGAGCTGTACCGCCGGCTGCTGACGGACCCGGAGGAACTGGGCGGCACCGACCGCGACCCGGCGGGCGCCACGCCCGAAAACGCCACCCCCGACCACCGCGTGCAGGGCATCACCCCCGAACTGTGGGACCGCACCGGCAAGGAAAAGGACACCGGCCCCGGCACAGACGCAGCCCCCGGTATGCCCGCCACCCCCGAACTCCTCGCCCAGGTCGCCGCGCTCCCGCCCGCGACCGACACCCCCGACATCGACGAGGAACGGGCCGCTCGCCCCGAGAAGTCCTACGGATTGCGGCGCCTCCTGCGCGGATTCGGCAGCCCGCTCGCCGTCGCCCTCGCGCTGGTCGCCGTGGACGCGGTTGCCGGACTGCTGCTTCCGGTCCTCATCCGCCACGGCATCGACGACGGCGTACGGCGCGCGCAACTGGCCGGCGTCTGGACGGCCGCCGGGCTGGCCCTGTTCGTCGTACTCGCCCAGTGGGCGGCCCAGGTCGGCTCGAACCGTATGACGGGCCGTACCGGCGAACGCGTCCTGTACTCGCTGCGCGTCAAGATCTTCGCGCAGCTCCAGCGCCTCGGCCTCGACTACTACGAGCGCGAGCTGACCGGCAAGATCATGACGCGGATGACGACGGACGTGGACGCCCTGTCCACGTTCCTGCAGACCGGCCTGGTCACCGCCGTCGTGTCCGTACTGACCTTCTTCGGCATACTCGTCGCCCTCCTGGTCATCGACGTCCAGCTGGCCCTGGTCGTCTTCGCCACCCTCCCGCCGCTGATCATCGGCACGTACTTCTTCCGCAAGCAGAGCGTCAAGGCGTACGAACTGGCCCGTGAACGCATCAGCGTCGTCAACGGCGACCTCCAGGAGAGCGTCGCCGGACTGCGCATCGTGCAGGCGTTCCGGCGCGAGCGCAGCGGCGCCGACCGGTTCGCGGAGCGCAGCCACGCCTACCGCGCGGCCCGGGTCCGCGGCCAGTTCCTGATCTCCGTCTACTTCCCGTTCGTCCAACTGCTGTCCTCCGTCGCCGCCGCGCTCGTCCTGATCGTCGGCGCCGGACGGGTCGGCGAGGGCACACTCACGGCGGGCGCGCTGGTCGCCTACCTCCTCTACATCGATCTGTTCTTCGCCCCCGTACAGCAGCTCTCGCAGGTCTTCGACGGCTACCAGCAGGCCGCCGTCTCGCTCGGCCGCATCCAGGAACTGCTGCGCGAACCGACCACCACGCCCCAGTCCGAGCGGCCGCGCCCGGTGGGCGAGCTGGCGGGCGAGATCGTCTTCGACGACGTGCACTTCCGGTACGGCGGCGGTACGGACGACCCGGCCGCCTCCCGAGGCACCGGCGCCCTCGACGGCTCCGACGCCACGGCGCTCTCCGGCATCAGCCTGACCATCCCCGCCGGACAGACCGTCGCCTTCGTCGGCGAGACCGGCGCGGGCAAGTCCACGCTGGTCAAGCTAGTGGCGCGGTTCTACGACCCGACCTCGGGCGCCGTTCGCGTCGACAGCACCGACCTGCGCGAACTGGACCTCACCGGCTACCGGCACCGCCTCGGCGTCGTACCGCAGGAGTCCTACCTGTTCGCCGGTACGGTCCGCGACGCCATCGCGTACGGGCGGCCGGACGCCGCCGACGCCGAGGTGGAGGCCGCGGCCCGCGCGGTCGGCGCGCACGACATGATCGCCGGGCTGGACGGCGGATACCTCCACGAGGTCGCCGAACGCGGCCGCAACCTCTCCGCCGGCCAGCGCCAGCTGCTCGCTCTCGCCCGCGCGGAACTCGTCGACCCCGACATCCTGTTGCTCGACGAGGCCACCGCCGCGCTCGACCTGGCCACCGAGTCCGCCGTCAACGAGGCCACGGACCGGCTGTCCGGACGTCGTACGACGCTCGTCGTCGCGCACCGCCTGACCACCGCGGCCCGCGCCGACCGGGTCGTGGTCCTGGACCACGGCCGCGTCGCCGAGGACGGTACCCACGCGCAACTCCTGGCCCGCGGCGGCCGGTATGCCGAACTGTGGCGGACGTTCACGGGCGAGGAGGAGTCGGTGGCGGCCTGACGTACCACCGTGGCGACCGGACGACGGCCTTCCGCGACGGGCCTCGGCCCTTACGGCGAAAGGCCGTTGAACCCGCGCCGAACATGTGCCGGCCGCTGTGACGACGCTGCGCCGGCAAGCTCCGACGACGGTCCCGTCGGTCTCCTGTGAATAAAGGGGGCTGGTGGGACCGTTGTCGCGCCGATAGGTTCACCCCGACCTTTGCTATCCCAAGGGGAGGGTGCATGCGCAAGGCCATCAGATGCCTGCTGTCGCTCGCGGTGCTCATAGGCACGGCGAGTGCCGGTACGGCGTCGGCGACGGCGGCCACCGCCGCGAAGCCGAAGGCGACCGACATCAAGGACCGGATCCTGGCGATCCCGGGTATGAGTCTCGTCCAGGAGAAGCCGGTCGACGGCTACCGCTTCTTCGTCCTGAACTACACCCAGCCGATCGATCACCAGCACCCCTCCAAGGGGACCTTCCAGCAGCGGCTGACCCTGCTGCACAAGTCCGTCGAGCGGCCGACGGTCTTCTTCACCTCCGGCTACAACGTCAGCACCGATGTGCGGCGCAGTGAGCCGACGCAGATCATCGACGGCAACCAGGTGTCGATGGAGTACCGTTTCTTCACGCCGTCGCGGCCCCAGCCCGCCGACTGGAAGAAGCTGAACATCCAGCAGGCGGCCAACGACCAGCACCGCATCTTCAAGGCGCTGCACAAGATCTACGACCAGAACTGGATCGCCACCGGCGGCAGCAAGGGCGGCATGACCGCGACCTACTACCGCCGCTTCTTCCCGGACGACATGGACGGCACGGTCGCCTACGTCGCGCCGAACGACGTGAACAACGACGAGGACTCGGCGTACGACCGGTTCTTCCGCACCGTCGGCACCGCGCAGTGCCGCAAGGACCTCGCCACGCTGGAGCGCGAGGCGCTGCTGCGCCGCGGCGAGATGGTCAAGCGCTACACGCAGTGGGCCAAGGAGAACAAGCAGACCTTCAAGGTCGTCGGCAACGTCGACAAGGCCTACGAGGTTCTGGTCACGGACCTGGTCTTCGGCTTCTGGCAGTACCAGCCGGCCGCGACCGCCTGCGCCGAGGTGCCCAAGAAGACCGCCACCACGGACGAACTGTGGAAGTGGATCGACAAGGTCGGCGGCTTCAACAGCTACACCGACCAGGGCCTTGAGACCTACCTGCCGTATTACTACCAGGCGGGTACCCAGCTCGGTGAGCCCGGCTACAAGTACGACCACCTCAAGGACCTGCTGCGCTACCCGGGCATCAACAACTCCCGGACCTTCGTGCCGCGCAACATCCCCATGAAGTTCGAGAAGAACGCGATGCGCGACGTCGACCGGTGGGTGCGCCACAACGCCGAGCGCATGATGTTCGTGAACGGTGAGTGGGACCCGTGGAGCTCCGAGCCGTTCCGGCTGGGCTCCGGCTCTGAGGACTCGTACGTCTTCAAGGTCCCGGGCGGCAACCACGGCTCGAACATCGCGAAGCTGCGGGAGGCCGACCGCAAGAAGGCGACCGAGCGGCTGCTCGACTGGGCGGGCCTCGACGTGGCGCCGGGCGCCAAGGTCACCCCGCAGGCGCCGTTCGACAAGAAGCTGGACAAGCGGGACGACACGCGGATGCAGTTGCTGCGGCCGTGACGCGGAACGGCTGACCGGCGGCCCGGTGAGGGCCGCCGGTGCCGGACCGGCGAGGTGCTGCTCCGCGGAGCCGCGCTTTTCTTCGGTCCGGACGAACTACAGGCGGCGGGCGCACCCGATCGGTGCCCCGCCGCCTAGTTGTACGTACATTTCGGTGTCGGCCGGACACGAAACGCGGGCCCGTACCGCGGCCGTCACCTTGTACCGCGGCGGGCGGGCCCCCGTTCCATCGCAAGCGGTTTCTTTCACCTCTCCCTGCCGCAGCCGGCTGAGGCAGTCGCCGACGATGGTGCGCGGGCCGCCGCCCCCGCCCGGGTCGCCGGGGTGCGGCGCCTCCAGGTTGCGCATGCAGGCGTACCCCTGGGGCACCGCGCCGTCGCCGTTCTCGTCGGAGGCCGGCCGGTGCTCGCTGATGTGCAGGACGAAGTCCGTACGTTCCGGGCACAGCGGCCCCTGCGCCTGCGGCCCGTCGTAACGGGCCAGCACCAGGGCCGCGGCCTTCTCGCTGCGGCAGGACACCTGATGGAAGACGGTGCGTCCGCGAGTGCTGCACGTGCCACGGGCGAGGAACGTCGCGGCGGGTGAAGGGGACGAGGCCGGCGCGCCGCCGTTCCTGTCGGCAACAGCGCCGCTGCCCTCGCGCTGACAGGCGGGCAGCGCCGTGAGCAGCAGCGCCACCGCGCAGCCCAGCGCGCCGCCGCCGTACCGCTTGAACCCGCGCATCGCGGCCCCCTGAGTCCCCCCGGTGCGTACGGACCAGCGTGTCCCGTGCATTCGGAAGCACGCCAGGCGTAACGGACTCATTGCGCACGGGGTACGGGGCGCGCAGTACGAACTGCTCCGGGTCCGGCGGTACACCGGCCGTACGAGGGAAGCGCGGGAGCCGTACGGGATGCCGCTCCGGAACCCCGTACGGCCGCTGCCCCGCCCCGTGCACCCGCTCAATACGACAGGCCGTACCCGACCGGGTAGAGCACCGTGCCGGGCGCATCGGCTCGCATCACCGGGACCGGCAGCTTCCCCTCCGGATCGCGCCGGCCGGCGATCACGCGTGCAGCGGCCCGCAGTTCCACGTCCGTCCACGAGTAGGCGGCCAGACCTGCCCGTACGCCCGGCAGGCGCGCGATGTCGTACGGGTTGCGGACGGCCAGCTGCACGACCGGTTTGCCGGTGGCCAGCAGCGCATCGACGAGGGCACGCTGCGACGAGGTGGCCGTGACGTTGTACGTCGCCACGACCACCGCGTCCCCTTGTTCCAGCGCCGCCACCGCCTGGCCGATCTGTTCGCGGGTGGGCGCGGTACCGGTGGAGAACGCCGTCGCCGTGTATCCCAGTTGATCGAAGGTTTCTGCAAGGACCTTGGTGGGCGGCCCGCCGGTCCCCGACGGCGACGCCGGATCGGCGCCGACCACCAGCAGCCGCCGGTGCGCCCGCCGGGACAGAGGCAGCAGACCGCCCTCGTTGACGAGCAGTGTTGTGGTGCGGTCGGCGATCCGGTCCGCCGTGGCCAGGTGCCGCCGCGTACCGACCGCACGGTCCACCGCGCGGTGCGTCGTGTACGGCTCGTCGAACAGTCCGCGCCGCTCCTTGAGCCGCAGAATGCGCAACAGCTTTTCGTCGATGGCGTGCTCGGTCAGCTCGCCGGTCCGCACCGCGTTCAGCACGCTGGTGAAAGCGACCGCGATGTTGGGCGGATTGAGCAACTGGTCAACGCCGGCCTTGAGCGCGAGCACCGGCACGCGGTCGTCGCCGTACTTGGTCCGTACGCCCTCCATGCCGAGCGAGTCGGTCACCACCACGCCGTCGTAGCCGAGACGTTCGCGCAGGATGCCGGTGAGGATGGGGTGGGACAGCGTGGCCGGGTCGCCGCTCGGGTCGAAGGCCGGGACGACGATGTGCGCCGTCATGATCGAATCGATGTCGGCCTCGATGGCGGCCCGGAACGGCGGGGCGTCCAGCCGCTCCCACTCCTCGGCCGTGTGGCGAATCGTGGGCAGGCCGACGTGGCTGTCGGTGTCGGTGTCACCGTGCCCGGGAAAATGCTTGGCCGTCGCGGCGACCCCCGCGCTCTGGTAGCCCCGCACCTGGGCGGTGACCATCCGCGCCACCGCCTTCGGGTCCGATCCGAAGGACCGTACGCCGATCACCGGGTTCGCGGCGTTGACGTTCACGTCGGCGACCGGCGCGTAGTCCTGCCGGACGCCCATCGCGTACAGCTCCTCGCCGGCGATCCGGCCGGCCGTACGGGCGTCCTCGCGCGAGCGGCCCGCGCCCAGTGCCATCGCGCCGGGGAAGAGCGTGGCGGGCGCGCCGATCCGGGCCACTATCCCGTGCTCCTGGTCGGTGGAGATCAGCAACGGCACGGGGACCCGCTGTGCGGCGGCGGCCCTCTGGATGCCGTTGGAGAGGTCGGCGATCTGGTGCGGCTCGCGGGTGTTGTGCGCCCAGCCGAAATAGATGATGCCGCCGAGGTGGTACTTGGCGATCAGCTCGGCGGCGTTGGAGACGCCCATCTCCTTGCGGTTGGCCTCGGCGTCGGCCGGGTCGGGGTCGGTGGCGGAATGCCCGTAGACCCGCATCACGAAGAGCTGCCCGACTTTTTCCTCCAGGCTCATCCGCGAGATGAGCCGGGCCACGCGGTTACGGGAGACGGCACCGGTGGCGCGCGAGCCGGAGGTGGCGGCGTGAACGACGCCGCCGCCCGTACTCATGGCACAGGCGGCGGCCGCGGCGGTGGTCAGGACGGTACGTCTGGAGTGCATCTGCGCTCCTTCCGGAGGGTCTCCTCGCCGAGTGCTGCCCCGGCGCTGTGAAGGAAACTTCCAAGAAGTCACGGATAGTCGGAAAAGTATTGCCGGTCAATGCTCAACGGCTCTGCCAGTCGGGGGAACTGGCGACGCGCGAAGCAGGTACGGATGCGGGCGCACGCCGAGCAGTGATCCGCCACCGGCGCGTTGGAGGGGGGTGCACCGGTGGCGGGTGCTGCCGGCCGCAGGCGGCGGAGAGGGTGGTCAGCAACGCAGCCAGCAGCGAGGCCGACACCGCTCTGCGGGGTCACACAGCACACCGTTTTGACGGTCGGCGGCCCGGGTGGGTTCCCCGGTTCGACGCGAATACGGGAAATGGTACGGATGTGGGCGGGATGTGTTCTTGAGGCGGCCATGGCCCTCCTCGGAAAGGGCGTCGGCCGCGTCGGGGCGGGGCGGGGGAGCGTACGGCTTCGGGTACGCCTGAACGCCTCGCAGCCCCGCATACGCCAGGCATGCTTCTGAATGGAAGCTTTCAGGAGGTTGCCGAAGCCACCAGCCGCTCCAGGTGCTCGCGTCCCGCGCTGAGCAGTGCGGGCAGTTCGGCGGCTCGTGGGTACCAGCGCTTCTCGTACTCCCAGCACAACCAGCCGTCCCACTGCGCACGGGCGAGCGCACCGATGCAGTCGGCCAGCGGAACCGTCCCGGCACCGAGCGGCACAGGAGCGGTGTCCTCGGCGGAAGCGACGTCCTTGACCTGCACGAAGCCGAGATACGGGGCGAGCCCGGCGTATGTGTCGACCGGCTCCTCACCGGCGAGCCACGGGTGGAGCACGTCCCACAGCGCACCGATGTTCCGGTGGCCCACAGGCCCCAGTACACGTGCCGCGTCGGCGCCCCGGGGATGCGAGTCGTGCGTCTCCAGGAGGACGCGTACGTCCCGCTCCGCCGCGAACGGCGCGACCGCGGCCAGGTGCCGGGCCGCGTCCGCGTCGGCTTCGCCGGTGGGGCGGTCACCACCACCGGGGAACACCCGAACGAACTGCGCACCCAGGTCCGAAGCCAGCACGACCAACTCGGTCAGCTCCGCCGCCAGCTCCTCCTCCCCGCGTTCGTCATGGGCCGCGGCAACCCGCGCGTATCCGGACACCGCGAGGATCTCCACCCCGGCCTCGGCGAACTGTTCGCGCACCGTGGCCCGTTCCCGCAGGCCGATGCGTGGATGCACCTGTTCCTCGGGATGAGCCCGCAGCTCCACCCCGCCGAATCCGGCGCCGGCCGCCAGCCGCACGACCTCGCCCACCGGCATCCCGGGCACTCCGAGTGTCGAGAACGCATATCGCATATCGCTCATGAGAACCATGTGAACACAGATCAGAGCGGCAAACGCCAGTCCTGACCGACAAGCTCCCGACCGAAACTGTGGTGCGGCCTCTCCGCGGTCAGCTCGAAGCCGGCCCGCTCGTACAGGACGCGGGCCGCGCTCAGTACGGAGTTCGTCCACAGCACCAGCTCGCGGTACCCGGTCTCGCGGGCGAAGCCGACGCAGGCGGAGACGAGGGCCTGGCCGACGCCGCGTCCGCGCGCCTCCGGTTCGACGAGGAGCAGCCGCAGGCGTGCCGTGCTCGGCGGCGTTCCGCCGGTCTCCCGGGGCGCTGCTTCGATCCCGTCCCGTACGCACATGACCGCACCGACCCGTTCGCCGTCCAGCTCGGCGATCCACGTGCGGTCCCAGAGCGGGTCGTAGCGCTCGGCGTACTCGGCGACGATCCGTGCCACCAGCGCCTCGTAACTGAGGTCGAAGCCGTACTCCCGCGCATACAGGACGGCGTTGCGCTGCACCATCCAACCGAGGTCGCCGGGTTCGGGATCACGGAGTCGCAACACGGGGGCCGGGTGCTCCGGTGAATCACCGAGCAGTTCCCGTATGGCCGTCATCGATTCCAGCAGTCGAGTTCGGTCAGGGCCGGGGAGGCGCTTCAGGAGCGTCCCTGCCGAGTCTCGGGAACGCTCCTCCAGGAGATCCGCAGTCGCGCGGCCGTGTTCGGTAAGGACGATGCGCTGCCGTCGGCCGTCCCGCTCGGAGGGGCCGCGGGTGATCAGGCCGCCCTCCTCGAATCTGGTGAGCAGCCGGCTGAGGTAGCCCGCGTCCAGGGAGAGCGAACTCCGCAGGTCAGCGGCGTCCACACGATGACCGTGGGAGATCTCGTACAGGACGCGGGCCTCGGTGAGGGTGTACGGGGTGTAGAGGTGACGGCCGTAGTCGAGGGCGCCTATGAGGTTCGTGTAGAAGCGGTTGAAGCTGCGGACCTGCTGGACCTCTCGCCCTGTCATGGCGCTCCCCGTCTTACCGTTGACTCAGTCAAGGTTGACTGGGGCAAGAGTAGGGGGAGAGGTCGACTCGCGCACCATCAAGTCCGCGCTCAGCGTGGCGAATTTTCCCGGCGGTGGCGTCTCGCACCCCATCGCCAGTCGTCCGGCCCGTGCACCGGCTTCCTGGAGCGGCAGCCGTACGGTGGTGAGCGCCGGGGCGGCGTCCGCGCTGAACGGCAGGTCGTCGAAGCCCGCTACGGAGACGTCGCCGGGTATCCGCAGGCCGCGGTCGCGCAGGGCGGCGCACACGCCGAGCGCTGCGGTGTCGTTGGCCGCGATGACGGCCGTCAAGGCGGGGTCGCGGCGCAGCAGTTCCAGCGCGGCGTCGTAGCCTGCGGCGCGGTCGTAGGCGCCGTGGACGGTGCGGTGGGCCGGGTCCGGGATGTCGTGCGCTGCGAGGGCGGCGCGGTGGCCCTCCAGGCGGTGGCGGGTGGTGGTGCGGCCGACGGGCCCGGCGACGTAGCCGATGCGCTGATGGCCGAGGGAGATCAGATGCTCGGTGAGCCGCTGGGCGCCGCCGCGATTGTCGAAAGCGACGGTGATGGGGGAGGGGGCTGGGCCGGCCTTCTGGGCGGCGCGCCGGAAAATGCGCGCCTCCAGGTCGGTACGTGTCCCAGCGGCCGCTCTGCCCTCCCGTGCATCGGCCTCCGGGCCCAGGGGCGGGCGGCCGCACAGCACCACCCGGGTGCCGGCAGCGGCGAGACGCGTCAGTGCGGCGGTTACGGCGGCGGCGTGACCGGCGTCCTCCACCGCGCCGCCGGTCAGTACGACGGCGGCCGCGCGTTGGCGCTGCAGCAGCGTGAGATACATCAGCTCACGCTCCGGGGAGCCGCCGGTATTGCACACCACGGCCAGTTTCTCGCCGACCGGTACGAGCGCGGGGCCGCTGCTTGGGCGCCCACGTGAGTCGCTGTCACTCGTTCGGGGGTGCGCCCCGCTGTCGATGTGTTGCCCCGTAGTGGTGCTCATCTCGGACTGCACGGCCGAGGCGATGATTCCGAAGAACGGGTCGGCGATGTCGTTGACGAGGATGCCCACCAGATCGGAAGTGGCGGCGGCCAGCGCGCTTGCCGGGCCGTTGACCACGTATTCCAGGTCCGCCACAGCGCGCAGCACCCGGGCGCGGGTGTTCTCGGCAACCGGGTAGTTGCCGTTCAGTACGCGCGAGACGGTCGCCGTCGAGACCCGCGCCCGCGCCGCGACATCCGCCAGCGTCACTGCCATAGTTCGCCCCGCCCCATGCCGTACCCCTTGTCCCTGCCTTGCGCCGCAGGCTAGCTTCTCCCGCGATGGAAAGCGCTTTCTATGCGATCTGCATACGCGCTCGCCATGCGAGCCGAGTTCTCCAGAAGGGCCGGACCGTGACACGCAGGACCGTACGCATCGCCATGAACGGCGTGACCGGGCGCATGGGCTACCGCCAGCACCTGGTCCGCTCCATCCTCGCGCTGCGCGAACAAGGCGGCCTGGACCTCGGCGACGGCACGGTGATCTGGCCCGAGCCGGTCCTCGTCGGCCGCACCGAGCACAAGCTGCGGGCGCTGGCCGAGCGCCACGGCCTTGCGCACTGGAACACCGACCTTGACGCGGTGCTCGCGGACGACAGCATCGACATCTACTTCGACGCCCAGGTCACCGCTGCCCGCGAGGACGCGGTGAAGAAAGCGATTGCTGCGGGAAAGCACCTCTACTGCGAGAAGCCCACCGCCACCGGGCTCGACAGCGCACTGGAACTGGCCCGGCTGGCCGACGAAGCCGGCGTGAAACACGGCGTCGTCCAGGACAAGCTCTTCCTGCCCGGCCTGCTCAAGCTCCGCCGCTTGGTGGAGGGCGGCTTCTTCGGCCGCATCCTGTCCGTACAGGGCGAGTTCGGCTACTGGGTCTTCGAGGGCGACTGGCAACCCGCGCAGCGTCCCTCCTGGAACTACCGCGCCGAGGACGGTGGCGGCATCGCGGTCGACATGTTCCCGCACTGGGAGTACGTCCTGCACGAGCTCTTCGGCCGCGTACGGACCGTACAGGCGCAGGTCACCACACACGTACCGCGCCGCTGGGACGAGAGCGGCAAGCCGTACGAGGCCACCGCGGACGACGCCGCCTACGGCATCTTCCAACTGGACGGCGGCATCATCGCGCAGATCAACTCCTCGTGGGCGGTACGGGTACACCGAGACGAACTGGTCGAGTTCCAGGTGGACGGCACGGAAGGATCGGCCGTGGCGGGATTGCGTGGCTGCCGCGTCCAGCACCGGGCCGCGACCCCCAAGCCGGTCTGGAACCCGGACGTACCAGCCACCGAGCCTTTCCGCGACCAGTGGCAGGAAGTCCCGGACAACGGGGTCTTCGACAACGGATTCAAGGCGCAGTGGGAGCTGTTTCTGCGCCACGTCGTACGCGACGAGCCCTGGCGCTGGGACCTGGCGGCGGGCGCGCGCGGTGTGCAGCTTGCCGAACTGGGGCTGAGGTCGTCGGCGGAAGGGCGCCGCCTGGACGTGCCGGAGTTGGGGCGATGAGCGGGCGAGTGAACGGGCGCGGACCGATGGCCGACTCCCTTCGTACCGAATCCGGCTCCGGCTTCGTTCGGGCGCCCGCGGATCACCCGAACCGCGCTGCCCCCTTCGTCTCCCGTACCGTCTTCGCCGCCGCCCACGTGGTCGCCGATCCCTTCGCCGACAGCACCCCGGACGGCCCCGCCGCCATCGACTGGGACGCCACCCTCGCCTTTCGCCACCACCTGTGGTCGAACGGCCTTGGCGTGGCCGAGGCCATGGATACCGCGCAGCGTGGCATGGGACTCGACTGGGCCTCGGCGGCCGAGCTGATCCGCCGTTCCGCCGCCGAGGCGGCGGCGGTCGGTGGGCGCATCGCTTGCGGTGTCGGCACGGACCAACTGGCAGGTTCTTCGGCGAGCCTGGCCGACATCAAGGCGGCCTACGAGGAACAGCTGTCCCTCGTCGAAGGCGCCGGCGCCCAGGCCATCCTCATGGCGTCCCGCCACCTCGCCGCGGCAGCCACAGGACCGGAATCGTACGCGGAGATGTACGGACATCTGCTGCGCCAGGCTGCCGATCCGGTGATCCTCCACTGGCTCGGCCCGGCATTTGACCCAGCCATGGAGGGCTACTGGGGCAGCTCGGACCTGGACACCGCCACCGACACGTTTCTGCAGATCATCGCCGAGCAGCCCGCCAAGGTGGACGGCGTGAAGGTGTCACTCCTGGACGCCGATCGAGAGATCCAGCTGCGCCGACGCCTTCCGGACAGTGTGCGGTGCTACACGGGTGACGACTTCCACTACCCCGAGCTGATCGCCGGCGACGAACTCGGCTACAGCGACGCCCTGCTGGGCATCTTCGACCCCCTCGCCTCACTGGCGGCGGATGCCGTACGCCTGCTCGACAACGGCGATACAGCCGCGTTCCGCAAGCGGCTGGATCCGACCGTCACACTCTCCCGGCACCTCTTCCAGACACCCACGCGTTACTACAAGACCGGTGTTGTTCTGCTCGCTTGGCTTGCTGGTCACCAATCGCACTTCACGATGGTGGGCGGCCTCCAGTCGGCCCGATCACTGCCCCACTTGAAGCGCGCATACGAACTGGCCGACGACCTGGGCCTGTTCCCGGGCCCCGAACTGGCGAAGTTCCGCATGCACCAGCTGGAATCGGTACTCGGAGGCCGCGGGGCATGAGCGCCGAATTCAGTGGAGGGGCAGAAGGACCGGTAGACCTGTTCGCCCGGTTCAGCCTCAACCAGCAGACGGTCAAGCAATGGACCCTGCCCGAACTCGCCGACGGCTGCGCCCGAGCGGGAGTGCGCGGTGTCGGTCTCTGGCGCACTCCGGTGCAGGAGTACGGAGTGGCTGCCGCCGCCCGGCTCGTACGGGATGCGGGGCTGGCCGTCACGAGTCTGTGCCGCGGTGGTTTCTTCACCGCTTCCGACCCCAAGGAGCGCGCGGACGCACTGGCAGACAACCGGGCAGCCATCGAAGAGGCGTCCGCGCTCGGCACCGACACCCTCGTCCTCGTCTCCGGCGGGCTGCCGCCCGGCAGCCGTGACCTGTACGGAGCTCGGGAGCGCGTCGCCGACGCTCTGGAGGAACTGGCCCCGTACGCGGCCGAGGCAGGAGTACGGCTCGCGATCGAACCGCTGCATCCCATGTACGCGGCGGACCGCTGCGTCGTCTCGACCCTCGCCCAAGCCCTCGACCTGGCCGAACGGTTCCCGGCCGAGCGGGTGGGCGTGGTCGTGGACACCTACCACCTGTGGTGGGACGACACGATCGGCTCGCAGATCGAACGCGCCGGAAGTGCCGGACGCATCGCCGCTTTCCAACTCGCCGACTGGGTAACGCCCTTGCCTGCGGGCGTGTTGCTCGGGCGCGGTCAGCTCGGTGACGGCGCGGTGGACCTGCGGTGGTTCCGCGAGCAGGTCGACGCCGCCGGCTACCGGGGGCCCATCGAGGTCGAGATCTTCAATCCGTCGCTGTGGGAGCGGCCGGGTGCCGAAGTGCTGGCAGAAGTCGTTGAGCGGTTCACCACTCACCTCATGCACATGAGGTAACGATGAAATAACTCACCGAATCCGTGCAACCGTTCCCGGGCCGGGCGGGTCGTACATGTCGTCAGGCTCCCAGGGGAGAGGGAACCGGGGGGGATCCGAGGGGGGATCAGGGGGCCGAACGGAGGGGGAGTCGAGGGGTCCGGCGCCAGAACCGGGCCCCTCGAAGCGTTTGCTGCAACGGCCGTCGTCAAGGGTGCCGAGTCCGATGCCGAGGCACTCGCCACGACACCCGCGCAAGCGGTGCGGCACCCGCGGCGGACCCCGCCGCAAAGCCTCTGCAGCCAGCTCCGACGCGAGTTATCCACAG
This sequence comes from Streptomyces sp. NRRL F-5755, assembly GCF_001279365.1. NCBI lineage: Bacteria > Bacillati > Actinomycetota > Actinomycetes > Kitasatosporales > Streptomycetaceae > Streptomyces > Streptomyces sp. NRRL F-5755. Next base: position 31,084 of record NZ_LGCW01000257.1, read on the forward strand.
GCCCGAACGCGATGTCGGACCCTGGCGGTACGGTCGGTTCATGTTCAATGCAGCCGTGGTCGAAGGGGTCCTGGAGCGGATCACCTACGCCAACGAGGAGACCGGTTACACGGTTGCGCGTCTGGACACGGGCGGCTCCGGTGACCTCCTCACTGTCGTCGGGTCGCTGCTGGGCGCACAGCCGGGTGAGTCGCTGCGTCTGGAGGGCCGTTGGGGCTCCCACCCGCAGTACGGACGGCAGTTCACCGTCGAGAACTACACCACCGTCCTGCCCGCCACGATCCAGGGCATACGGCGCTACCTCGGCTCCGGCCTGATCAAGGGCATCGGCCCGGTCATGGCCGACCGCATCGCCGAGTACTTCGGCCTGGACACGCTCGACGTCATCGAGCAGGAGCCGAAGCGCCTCGTCGAGGTGCCCGGCCTCGGCCCCAAGCGTATGAAGCTGATCGCCGACGCCTGGGAAGAACAGAAGGCCATCAAAGAGGTCATGGTCTTCCTTCAGGGGGTGGGCGTCTCCACCTCCATCGCGGTGCGCATCTACAAGAAGTACGGCGATGCCTCGATCTCCGTCGTCAAGAACGAGCCCTACCGCCTCGCCGCCGACGTGTGGGGCATCGGTTTCCTGACCGCCGACCGCATCGCCCAGGCCATCGGCATCCCGCAGGACAGCCCGGAGCGGGTCAAGGCAGGGCTGCAGTACGCCCTCTCGCAGTCCACCGACCAGGGGCACTGTTACCTCCCGGAGGAGGAACTGATCGCCGCCTCGGTCAAGTTGCTGCATGTCGACACGGGCCTGGTCATCGACTGCCTCGGGGAGCTGGCGGCGAATCCGGAGGGCGTGGTCCGCGAGACCGTGCCCGCCCCGGATGGCGGGGACCCCATCACCGCCGTCTACCTGGTCCCCTTCCACCGGGCCGAGACCTCCCTGGCCTCCCAGCTGCTGCGGCTGCTCGGCACGCGCGAGGACCGGATGCCGTCGTTCCAGACCGTGCATTGGGACAAGGCGCTGGCCTGGCTCGCCGAGCGTACGAAGGCCAGCCTGGCGTCCGAGCAGGAGGCCGCGGTGCGGCTGGCGCTCACGGAGAAGGTCGCGGTGCTGACGGGCGGCCCGGGGTGCGGAAAGTCCTTCACGGTCCGTTCGATCGTGGAGCTGGCCCGCGCCAAGAAGGCCAAGGTGGTCCTCGCGGCTCCCACCGGCCGGGCCGCCAAGCGGCTCTCGGAGCTGACGGGCGTCGAGGCGTCCACGGTGCACCGGCTGCTGGAGCTCAAACCGGGCGGTGACGCCGCGTACGACAAGGACCGTCCTCTGGACGCCGATCTGATCGTGATCGACGAGGCGTCCATGCTCGACCTGCTGCTCGCCAACAAGCTGATCAAGGCGGTGCCGCCGGGTGCCCACCTCCTCCTGGTGGGAGACGTGGACCAGCTGCCCTCGGTGGGCGCGGGCGAGGTGCTGCGCGATCTGCTCGCCGAGCGCTGTCCGGTCCCGTCCGTACGGCTGACCCGGATCTTCCGCCAGGCCCAGCAGTCGGGCGTGGTCACGAACGCCCACCGCATCAACGTGGGCGTGCTGCCGATCACGGAGGGCCTGACCGATTTCTACCTCTTCCCCGAGGAGGATTCCGAGGAGGCCGGGCGGGTCGCGGTCGATGTGGTGGCCCGCCGTATCCCCGCGAAGTTCGGCCTGGACCCGCGCCGGGACGTGCAGGTGCTCACGCCGATGCACCGCGGCCCGGCCGGCGCCGGCACGCTGAACGGGCTCCTCCAACAGGCCCTCACCCCGGCCAGTCCGGACGTGCCGGAGCGGCGCGTCGGCGGCCGGGTGTTCCGGGTAGGCGACAAGGTGACGCAGATCCGCAACAACTACGAGAAGGGCGGCAACGGCGTCTTCAACGGCACCGTCGGCGTCGTCACCAAGATCAACTCGGATGAGCAGTGGCTGACGGTACTCACGGACGAGGACGAGGAGGTCTCCTACGATTTCGACGAGCTGGACGAGCTGGCGCACGCTTACGCGGTGACCATCCACCGCTCCCAGGGCAGCGAATATCCGGCGGTGGTGATTCCGGTCACCACCGGCGCGTGGATGATGCTGCAGCGAAACCTGCTCTATACGGGTGTTACGCGGGCAAAACGACTGGTGGTGCTGGTCGGCTCCCGTAAGGCTCTGGGGCAGGCTGTACGCACCGTATCCGCCGGACGGAGGTGGACCGCACTACGTCACCGACTGGCAGGCGCAGTGCGTGGTCACCTCTTCCCCAAACGGGGCGAAGGGGAGCAGGATGGGCAGCTGAAGCGGCACTGAGTGCCGCCTGGAGGCCCTATGGCCGACCCCGAGTGCACAGGCAAGGTCCAAATGGGGGAAGGTATAGGCAGTCAGGGCACCTCGAAGAAGAGGCACAACGTCGGTGAGGGATGACGTGAGCGACAACTCTGTAGTACTGCGTTACGGGGACGGCGAATACAGCTACCCGGTCGTCGACAGCAGCGTCGGCGACAAGGGCTTCGACATCTCGAAGCTGCGCGCCCAGACCGGTCTGGTGACCCTGGATTCCGGTTACGGCAACACTGCCGCGTACAAATCCGCGATCACCTATCTGGACGGTGAGAACGGGATCCTCCGGTACCGCGGCTACCCGATCGAGCAGCTCGCAGAGCGCAGCACGTTCGTCGAGACCGCCTACCTGCTGATCAACGGTGAGCTGCCCACCGTGGACCAGCTGGCGAACTTCAAGCAGGACATCACCTACCACACCCTGCTCCACGAGGACGTCAAGCGGTTCTTCGACGGCTTCCCGCGGGACGCCCACCCGATGGCGATGCTGTCCTCGGTGGTCAGCGCGCTGTCGACGTTCTACCAGGACAGCCACAACCCGTTCGACGAGCGGCAGCGCCACATCTCGACGATCCGGCTGCTGGCCAAGCTGCCGACGATCGCGGCGTACGCGTACAAGAAGTCGGTCGGCCACCCGGTGGTCTACCCGCGCAACGACCTCGGCTACGTCGAGAACTTCCTGCGCATGACCTTCTCCGTGCCGGCCGCCGAGTACGAACTCGACCCGGTCGTGGTCAGCGCCCTGGACAAGCTGCTGATCCTGCACGCGGACCACGAGCAGAACTGCTCGACCTCCACCGTGCGCCTGGTCGGCTCCTCGCAGGCGAACCTGTTCGCCTCGATCTCGGCCGGCATCAACGCGCTGTGGGGCCCGCTGCACGGCGGCGCCAACCAGTCCGTGCTGGAGATGCTGGAGGGCATCCAGCGCGACGGCGGCGACGTCGACGCCTTCATCCGCAAGGTGAAGAACAAGGAAGACGGCGTGAAGCTCATGGGCTTCGGGCACCGCGTCTACAAGAACTTCGACCCCCGGGCGAAGATCATCAAGGCGGCGGCGCACGACGTCCTCTCGGCGCTCGGCAAGTCCGACGAGCTGCTGGAGATCGCGCTGAAGCTGGAGGAGCACGCGCTGTCCGACGACTACTTCGTCGAGCGCAAGCTCTACCCGAACGTGGACTTCTACACCGGTCTGATCTACCGGGCCATGGGCTTCCCGACCGAGATGTTCACCGTGCTCTTCGCGCTCGGCCGGCTGCCCGGCTGGATCGCCCAGTGGCACGAGATGATCAAGGAGCCGGGTTCGCGTATCGGCCGCCCGCGCCAGATCTACACCGGCGTCGTCGAGCGCGACTTCGTCCCGGTCGAGGAGCGCTGAGGCACTCCCTCCGGGACAGCTGCCGGCCGGCCGGCAGCCCGCGTGGCGGCCCGGGCCGGTCCACCCAGCAGAAAGCGCCCCGCCTCCAGATCCCCCCACGGGTCCGGAGCGCGGGGCGCTTCCCTTGTTCCCCGGGTCGGATTCCCCCCACGGGATCCGTCCGGGCGCTTCATGGTGGTACCGCGATCTGCCGGGACGCGCACGTACGGGAGGGCCGCTCAAAGCTCCCCGGGCACGTCGCCCCGGCCACGCGTTGCCGGGCGAAGTCCCCCAAGACCAGCCTGGCCGTTGCGGTGCAAGCCCCGCCGAGGTGCCTGCACCGCCCGGTTAGACTCGCGACCCCCCGCAATGGTTACGTTCCAATCGCTGTGATCTGGGTCTCTTGCCATAAGGGGGCGAATGCGGTCAAGGGTCTCGATCTGGAGATCGAGACCCTTGAGTATGGGTGTTGTGTCAGATGTAGGGAAGTTGTGAAGGCGAAAATTTTTGCCGCCACCTACATCTCGTCACCGGAAGCGCCGCAACCTGAGGCTGTTACTGACCACGAAGACCGAGGAGAAGGCCATCGCCGCCCCCGCGATCATCGGATTGAGCAGCCCGGCCGCCGCGAGCGGCACCGCCGCGACGTTGTAGCCGAAGGCCCAGAAGAGATTTCCCTTGATCGTGGCGAGCGTCCGGCGGGCCAGCCGGATGGCGTCGGCCGCGACCCGCAGGTCACCGCGTACGAGGGTGAGGTCCCCGGCCTCCATGGCGGCGTCCGTACCGGTCCCCATCGCCAGCCCCAGGTCGGCGGCGGCCAGGGCGGCGGCATCGTTGACGCCGTCGCCGACCATCGCCACGCTGCGGCCTTCGCCCCGCAGCCGCTCGACGACCGCGACCTTGTCCTCCGGCAGCACTTCCGCGATCACCTCGTCGATGCCGACCTCCGCCGCCACCGCGTCGGCCACCGCTTTGTTGTCCCCGGTCAGCAGTACGGGTGAGAGCCCCAGCGTGCGCAGCCGGCGGACCGCCTCGGCGCTGCCTTCCTTGACGGTGTCGGCGACCGACAGCAGGCCGCGTGGCTGCCCGTCCCAGGCGACGAGCACCGCCGTCCGCCCCGCTGTCTCGGCGGCGTCCCGGGCGGCGGCCAGCGCCTCGGGCAGGGCCCCGGCCGTGGAAGCTTCCTCGGCCTCCTGGCGCAGCAGCCGCTCGCGCCCTACGAGGACGCTGCGGCCGTCCACCATGCCCCGTACGCCCAGGCCCGCTACGTTCTCGAAGTTCTCCGGCTCCGGCAGCTCGCCCAAGCGCTCGCGGGCCCCTTCCGCGATGGCACGCGCGATCGGGTGCTCCGACGAGTGCTCCAGCGCGCCCGCCAGCCGCAGCAACTCCTCCTCGGCGACGCCTGGTGCCGGCACGGCCTCGTACAGGCTCATCCGGCCGGTGGTCACCGTGCCGGTCTTGTCCAGCACGACGGTATCGATGCGGCGGGTCGACTCCAGGACCTCAGGACCCTTGATCAGAATGCCGAGCTGCGCGCCGCGGCCCGTACCGACCATCAAGGCGGTCGGCGTCGCGAGACCGAGCGCGCAGGGACAAGCAATGATCAGTACGGCGACGGCGGCCGTAAAGGACGCGGTCGCGTCGCCGGTCGCCAGCAGCCACCCGGCCAGCGTGCCGGCCGCGATCACCAGCACGACAGGCACGAACACGGCCGAGACGCGGTCGGCGAGCCGCTGCACCTCGGCCTTGCCGCTCTGCGCCGCCTCGACCAGCGCGGCCATCCGCGCCAGCTGCGTGTCGCCGCCGACCCGGGTCGCCTCGATCACCAGTCGGCCGCTGGTGTTCACCGTCGCGCCCGTCACGTCGTCGCCGGGAGCCACGTCGACCGGCACCGACTCGCCGGTCAGCATCGAAGCGTCCACGGCGGCTCGGCCCTCGACGACCGTGCCGTCCGTGGCGATCTTCTCACCGGGGCGTACGACGAACCGGTCGCCGACAGCCAGCTGCTCCACGGGAACGCGCACCTCGCGCCCGTCCCGCAGCACAGCCACGTCCTTCGCGCCCAGCTCCAGCAACGCTCGCAGCGCGGCGCCGGCCTTCCGCTTGGAACGGGCCTCCAGGTAGCGGCCGAGCAGCAGAAATGCCGTCACACCGGCCGCGGCCTCCAGATAGATGGCGGAGGAACCTTCGGTACGGGCCACGGTCAGGTCGAAACCGTGCCGCATTCCGGGGACACCCGCGTCGCCGAAGAACAGCGCCCACAGTGACCAGCCGAAGGCGGCGAGCGTGCCGAGGGAGACCAGGGTGTCCATCGTGGCGGCGCCGTGCCGAAGATTCGTCCAGGCGGCCCGGTGGAAGGGGAAGGCGCCCCAGACCACGACGGGAGCGGCCAGCGTCAGGCACAGCCACTGCCAGTTGTCGAACTGGAAGGAAGGCACCATCGACAGCAGGACGACAGGAACGGCCAGGACGACGGATACGGTCAGCCGCTGGCGCAGCCCGGCCAGCTCCCGGTCGTGGGCATCAGCGCCGTTCTCGGTGGCGGCCCTGTCGGTGGAGTCTTCGGACACACCGGCCGGAGCTGTCTTCGCAGGCTCGGACGGCGCCGGCCGCTGCGCCGTGTAGCCCGTCTTCTCGACCGTCGCGATCAGGTCGTCCACGGACACCCCGGCGCCGTACTCGACCCGCGCCTTTTCGGTGGCGAAGTTCACGGTGGCGCTGACGCCCGGCATCCGGTTCAGCTTCTTCTCCACGCGCGCCGCGCACGAGGCGCAGGTCATGCCGCCGATGGCGAGCTCGATCCGCGCCTGCGTGGTCGTACCGGTCATCGGACTCAGGCCGCCAGACCTTCGAGTTCGTAACCCGCCTCGTCGACCGCCGCGCGTACGGCCGACTCGTCCAGCGGCGCCTTGGAGACGACGGTCACCAGACCGGTGGAGGCGGATGCCTGAACCGAGTGCACACCCGGGATCTCCGAGAGCTCGGAGGAGACGGCGCCCTCGCAGTGGCCGCAGGTCATGCCGCTGACCTTGTACGTGGTGGTGACGTCGCCGACCTGGACGTCGGCGGCACCCGAGTGGCAGGTGCCCTCGGAGGAGCAGCAGGAGCCGTTGGTCGCTTCGGCAGTCATGGGTTTCTCCTTGTTGCGTGTGATCGCCGTACTCGAAGTGTTCGCTGTCAGGCGCGTATGGCTTGGGAACACCGGGAACCGGAGAGTTCCCCGGTGCTTCCTGATGTCCACAACTCTATACCCCTAGGGGGTATGGATGCCAGGTGTTCGCTCTTGCCGTGTTGTTGGGTGTGCCGCCGTGCGTCGATCTTGAGTCGTCGGCGTCGGGGGAGGTCGCGGGTGGGTGTCGCGGACGTGCTCCCCCTCTACTGGCTGCCGGTGTCGGCCGCTCGGCCTCCTCTGGCGCTCGACTTCGCTCTCTTGGTGACCGCCGGCATGCTCGCCTCCTCTGTGTCTGGTTGCGTGGCGCTTCGGCGGTCCCGTACGGTCCTGGATGCTCCGGCGGGCGCCGCGTCAAGTGCTCCTGTAGTGGGCGTTCGCGCAGATGAGGCGGCATGGGTGTCGCTCGTGAGAGCGGCGGACGGCGGGTTTGCAGGATGGTGCGCGCAGCCGGCGATGTGCGGATCGTCGGGCACGACGGCGGTCTGCGGGGGACGCCGAAGGGGCGCCGGGGTCCGTGACCCGCAGGACGGGAATCTGCTGTCCGTTGTGGTAGAAAAGCGGCTTATGTCGCAGTCCGCAACGCTCGTATTGATCATGGCGATCGCCGTGGCCGCCCCGCTCCTGGCATACGGCCTCGGCCGCTGGCTGCCCGTACCACTGGTCATCTTCGAGATCGTGCTGGGCATCCTGATCGGCCCGGACGTCCTCGGCTGGGCGCAGCCGGGAGAAACCGTCAACGTCCTGTCCGATCTCGGGCTGGCCACCTTGATGTTCATCGCCGGGTACGAGATCGAGTTCGCCAAGGTGCGCGGCGACACCCTCAAGCGCGCCGGCTGCGCCTGGATCGTCGCGCTCGCCCTCGGCCTGGCCATCGCCTTCGGCTTCGCCGCCGGTGACATCACCAAGGCGATCGTCGTCGGTACCGCGCTCACCAGTACGGCCCTCGGTACCGTGCTGCCCGTCCTGCGTGACTCCGGGGACCTGGGCACCCGCTTCGGCTCGGTGATGATGGCCACCGGCGCGGTCGGCGAGTTCGGACCGATCATCGCAATGGCGCTGCTGCTCAGCGGCCGCAACCCCGGCGAGTCGGCCATCCTGCTCTTCGCCTTCGCGCTGCTGACCGCCGGAGCCGTCTACTGGGCCCTGAAGCCCAGCCCGATGTGGTTCTACCGGATCATCGCGCGCACCCTGCACAGCAGCGGCCAGTTCGCCATCCGGCTGTTCGTCCTGCTGTTGGCCGTCATGCTCGGCATTTCCCAGGTGTTCGGACTGGACATCCTGCTGGGCGCGTTCGCGGCCGGGATCATCATGCGGCTGGTGCTGCACGAGGCGGCGCCGGACAGCAGTCAGGAGATTCTCGGAAGGCTGGAGGCGATGGGCTTCGGCTTTCTGGTGCCGGTGTTCTTCATCGTCACCGGCGTCGAGTTCGACCTGTCGTCCCTCTTCGAGAACGGCAGCTCGCTTCTGCTCCTGCCGCTCTTCCTCGTCCTCCTGTTGGTCGTACGCGGACTCCCGCTCGTCCTGCTCGCGCCCCGCGACCTGGGCCGCAAGGACCGTGCCGCGCTGATGCTGTACGGATCGACGGCACTGCCCCTGGTCGTCGCGATCACGACGATCGGCCGGGGCAGCGGCGTACTCGACGCGGGGGAGGCGGCGGCCATGGTGGGCGCGGCGATGATCTCCGTACTGGTCTTCCCGCTGGTGGCGATGCGGTTGCGCGCCGGAGCGGAAGGGCTGGCACCGCTGCCGGAGGGGCCGCGGGAAGGCGCGTCGGAGTCCTGGTGAGCGGCCGAACGTCTTCCGTGCCTCACCGCAGCAGGTTGACGCTGGACAGCGTGGTGAAGACGAGCACCAGACGCTCGAAGAGCGCCTGGTCGATACGGTGGACAGCGACCCGCCCGAGGAACGCGCCGACCGGCACGGCCAGTACGAGCAGGGCGTCCAGCGTCAGCGCGTCCGTGTCGATCAGTCCGAGTCCCACGCTGAACGGCAACTTGACCAGATTGACGATCAGAAAGAACCACGCGGCCGTGCCCAGAAAGCCGAGCATCGTGAACCCGGCGGAGAGCAGATAGAGCGACATGGCGGGGCCGCCGGCGTTGGCGACCATCGTGGCGAATCCGGCGATCAGCCCGAAAGCCAGGGCGCGACCGTGCTGTGCGCGGGCGGCGGGGGCACCGGGCGAGGCTATGCCGCAGTCCGTATGCGTACGGCCTTGCGGCGCGCCTGTTGTATCCGTCCCGCCGTTCGCCGTACGCGTCCTTCGGCGCTGCCACAGGTGGTGCGCAACGATCGTCAGCAGCAGTACGCCGATGGTGCGGCGCATGACGGCATCGTCGACGCGGGCCACGAACACCGCGCCCAGCAACACGCCCACGGCCACCGATGGCAGCAGGCGGAGCAGTGCGGGCCAGTCGGCGTGCCGCCAGTAAGCGCTTACTGCCAGCACGTCGCCCACGAGAAGCAGCGGCAACAGCGCACCCGTGGACTGCTTTGCGGGCAGTACGGCTGCGAAGAGGGCGACGCTGATGGCGCCGACGCCGCTGACGGCCGTCTTGGAGACGCCGACAAGCAGAGCGGCCGCCGCCAGCGCGCCGATCTGGAGGATGCCCGGCTCGGTCACGCGCCAGGGGCAGGGGCGCGGACGGCGTCCGAAGCGGGCACCGTATCCGCAGGGCGCGCGGTGCCTGAAGGGCGCGTGGTTCCGGCGTCGTACGCACCGGCTTCTCCCGCGGCAGCGCGTACGTCCGCGACCCGGACCGGCTGGCCGGTGCGGCGGGAGCGGTCGCACGCCTCGGCGATGTACAGCGCCTCCAGCGCTTCGGCGGGCGAACACGGGCTGTCCGCGCGGCCGGCGGCCACGTCCACGAAGGCACCCAGTTCGGTGACGTACGCGTCGTGGAAGCGCTCCATGAACGTCGTGTACGGGGCGGACCGCTGCCAGGAGACATGCGGTTCGGCGCTCGGCAGCGGGGCCCGGTCGTCGAGCCCGACGATCCGCGCGCCCTTGGAGCCGCAGACCTCCAGGCGGACATCGTGGCCCGCGCCGTTGTAGCGGGTGGCGGTGACGGTGGCCAGCGTGTCGTCGTCGAAGCGCAGCAGCGCGGCACAGGTGTCCACGTCGTCGCCGTCGGCGAAGAAGGACGCGCCCCGGTTGGCGCCCTGGGCGTATACGGAGACGACTTCGCGGCCGGTGAGCCAGCGCAGAACGTCGAAGTCGTGGATGCTGCAGTCGCGGAAGAGCCCGCCGGAAGTGGGGATGTAGACCGCGGGCGGCGGCGACTGGTCGCTGGTGCAGGCGCGCAGCGTGTGGATCCAGCCGAGGTCGCCGGAGCGCAGCGCCTCCCTGGCCGCTTGGTAGCCGCGGTCGAAGCGCCGCTGGAAGCCGATCTGTACGGGGACGGAACCGGCCTCGGCGCGTTCCACGACGGCGACCGTGCCGGGCACGTCCAAGGCCACCGGCTTCTCACAGAAGACGGGCACCTCGGCATCCAGCGCCTGGTGGATCAGCTCGGCGTGCGCGCTGGTCGCAGCGGTGATCACGACGCCGTCCAGGCCGTCCGCGTACATCTGGGGGAGCGTTTCGGCGGCCTCGACGCCGAGCGTGTCCGCGAGGACGCGGGCGCGGGCGGCGTCGGCATCGGCGACGACGATGCGATCCACGCCGGGGACGGATTTCAGTGTCTCGGCGTGGAACGCTCCGATGCGTCCGGTGCCGATCAGGCCGATCTTCATGTGCCAACTCCTGTCGTCTGGGGGCGAGGGGGCGGGGCGGGGACCGGAGTGTTCCGAGGAGGCGCGGAGAGGGTGATGGAACGTTTCGGCGTCTGTGCGACGGGCGGGCGCGCGCGAGGCGCTGTCACATCGCTCCGAGGACGCGGCGCGGCGACAGCGACGCTCCCTGGCCTCGCCGCAGACTGTATGTCAGGACGTATGGATGTCAATACTCGTTGGCAGGGTAGGCCGGAGACGGGTGGGTACGTAGGCGGCTGGAGGCGTGTCGTTGCGAGCCCGTGGCGTATGTACCCGGGCTTGGTCTTGTGCGGTTGGGGTTGGCCTTCGGCTTGGGCCTACGGGTTGGTGAGCCGGGCGGTGTCTGCGTCCTTGCCGGCACGGATGTCGCGGTCGACGGCGCGCAGGAGGGTGAGGAGCATGCCGTTGAGCGGCGTGGGAATTCCGTGGCGTTCACCGGCGCGTACCACCGCACCCGTGATGTGTTCGTGCTCCAGAGGACGGCCGGCCAGGCGGTCGTAGAGCATCGACGAGCCGCCGTCCGGCGGGACCAGTCCGTACATTTCCAGTACGCGGTCGATGTCGGCGTCGCGAACGTCCGCGCCCTCGGCCCGTGCCACGGCGGCGGCTTCGCGCAGGATGTCGCGGGTGAGGGCGGCCATACCGGGATCGGCGAAGATGCCCATGCGCTGCTGGAGGAGGGCGGTGAGCGGGTTGGCGGCGAGGTTGGTGAACAGCTTCCGCCAAGCGGTCGTCGTGAAATCCGGCACCGCTATGACCTTGAGGCGGTCTGTGCTGAAGAGATCGGCGAGGCGGGCGGCCGTCGGGCCGTCGGGGACGTGGATCTCGTTGCCCGCGTAGTGCCGGACGTGGCCGGGCGCGGTGCACTCGGCCGACGCGTAGATGACCGCGGGCAGGATGTTCGTACCGTCGGGGGCGTGCGGGGCGATGCGTTCGGTGTGGTCGATGCCGTTCTGGAGCGCGACGACGACGGTGCCGGGGTTGCAGAGCCGGTGCAGCCAGCCGGAGGTGCCGGCGGTGTCCTGCGCCTTGGTGGTCAGGAAGACCCAGTCGGCGGGCCCGGCCGTTTCCGGATCGGTGGCGAAGCGTACGGCGGCGTCGAGGACTTCACCGTCCGTTTCGAGTGTGAGCCGGTTCAGCGGAGTGCGCAGGCACAGGGTGACGTCGTGTCCGGCCCGGTGGGCGAGCGTCGCCACGAATCCGCCGATTGCGCCACCGCCGATCACGGCGATGCGGTGGGGCGTGGCCGGGGCGGGTATCGGTGGCATGCATCGAGCCTAAGCGGTCGGGTGGCGGTTGCGGAGGCCCCGCGCACCGGCTGCACGGGGCCCGGTAGGAGGTGGTGTCAGTCCTTGTCGCGGCGCCCGCCGTGGCCGGGGCGCCGGGCGACCCAGGTGCGGATGGTGTCGGCGAACCAGTACGGTCTTCCGCCTTCCACCAGGTCAGGTTGCGGCAGGAGTCCGTGCTTGCGGTAGGAGCGCACGGTGTCCGGCTGGACCCTGATGTGTGCGGCGATCTCCTTGTACGACCAGAGCCTGCGGTCGGTCATAGGTTTTGCACCTCCCTCAGCCGCCCGCAGCGACGGCCGGAGAGCCGATGGAAGAACTGCGCGCGGTCTGGTGATCACTCAGCCTGTGCCCGGTGAACGACTCTGAGTGAGCAAGGGCGAGGGGCTGTTGATCGGCTGTGACGGAAGACCCGCGTAATGGTGACAGCTGTGACGTTCGGGGCATCTCTGTCACGGAGTGAGGAAGGCGAAAGAGGTGGGAGGAGAGAGGGCGGGGGTAGGGGGTGCGGGGGTGCGAGAGCGGGTAGGGCCCGCCAGCCGCCAGCCGCCAGCCGCCAGCCGCCTTCAGGCTTCAAGCTTCCGCTCCCGCGGCCGTCTTCCGCAGTTCGTGTTCCAGGTCCTCCAGGGCCATCCCCTTGGTCTCCGGGGCGTAGCGCTTGCAGAAGAGCAGGGACAGTACGCACATCACGCCGAAGGTCCAGAACGTGGCACTGGCGCCCGCCGCGTCGAGGAGGACCGGGAAGACCAGCGCCACGGTGAAGTTGACCAGCCACATCACGAACACCGCGGCGCCCATGGCCAGGCCGCGCACCTTGAGCGGAAACATTTCTGCAAGCAGCAGCCAGACGCCCGTGTTCAAGGTGGCCTGCATGAAGCCCATGTAGAGGACCATCAGGGCGAGGACGAGGTAGCTGACGCCGGTGGACTTCGGGAGATGGAAGGAAGCGCCCAGCAAGGCCAGTGAGACGGTCATCCCGGAAAGGCCGGTGAGCAGCATCGGTCGTCGTCCGACCTTGTCGATCAGCGACATTCCGATCGCGGTCGCGATGACGGAGATGGCGCCCACCGCGATGGTGGCGGTGATCGCTGCGTTGGTGCCCAGGCCCGTGGATTGCAGGATCTTGGGCGCGAAGTAGATGACGGCGTTGACGCCGGTGATCTGCTGGACGATCGCCAGCCCGACACCGATGAGGAGAATGCGCCGTACCCAAGGAGTACGCAGTTCCTGCCAGGCGCCGCGCTGCGCCGCGGCCTCCAGTGCACGCGCCTGGTTGATACGGCTCAGCTCCCCGTCGACCTCGTCGGCGGGCAGCGTGCGCCGCAGCACGTGCGCGGCCTGTTCCGTACAGCCCTTGCTGATGTACCAGCGCGGTGTGTCGGGCAGGAAGAAGAGCCCGACGAACAGGGCGACCGCGGGCAGCGCCGCCAGGCCGAGCATCCAGCGCCAGGCTTCCCACTGCGCGAGGACGGCGTTGATGAGGTACGCCAGCAGCTGGCCGCTGACGATCATCAGCGAGTTGAAGGAGACCAGCCGGCCGCGGATGTGCGGCGGTGCTATCTCCGAGAGGTACAACGGCGTGATCACCGAGGCGCTGCCCACCGCCAGGCCCAGGGCGAAGCGCGCCACGACCATGAAGGGGACGGTGGGCGCGAGCGCCACCGCCAGGGCGCCACCGATGAACACCGCGCCCGCCCACAGCAGCGAGTTGCGCCGGCCCAGCACGTCCGACATCCGCCCGCCGGCCAGTGACCCGAAGGCCGCGCCGATCAGCAGGGCGCTGGTGATGACGCCCTCGCCGAGCGAGGTGAGGCCGAAGTGCCGCTCCATGTAGGGGAGCGCACCGGAGACGACCCCGGTGTCGTAGCCGAACAGCGCTCCGCCGAGCGCGGCGATGGCGGCGATGGCGAGGATGAAGCGTCTGGCGTTCCGGCCGGGGGAGGGGGACAAGGAGGCGGAAGGCGGTGAGGAAACGGCGTGGGCGCCGGATGTAGATGTACGGACATTTGCGTTGCCTTCCGCGGCCGATCGCGTGGCGTCGGGTCCGCCCGACTCGCCCGCCCCGTCCGCGGAAGTCGCCGATCTGCTCGGTGCGGCCATCGTCATCGGCTCCAGTTCTTCTTGACGTACGCGTCGATCTGCTCGCGCATGAAGCGGGCCGACTCCTTCGCGCGCTCCTCCCATGCGAACACGGACGAGACGAGAGTGCCGTCGAAGCCGTTGGCGGCCAGTTCGCGGAAGAGCTCGTCGAAGTCCACCTCGCCCTGCCCGATGTCCAGGTGCTGGTGGATGCGTACGGCCGAGCCGGGAGGGTTGACGATGTAGCGCAGGCCGGAGGAGGCGGTGTGGTCGAAGGTGTCGGCGAGGTGGACCGCGGTGGTCAGCCCGCCGGCGCGCCTGAGGATGCCCGGGGCGTCGTTGCCCTGGTGGAAGGTGTGCGGCGCGCAGTACAGGAAGGACACCAGCGGTGAGTTGATGCCGCGGATCAGGTCGACGGCGGTGTGCCCGTCCTCGATGAAGTCGTCCGGATGCGGTTCGAGCGCGAGCGTGATGCCCTCGCGCTCGAAGAGCGGCAGCAGTTCCTCCAGCGACCGCCAGAACTGGCCCTCGCTGCGGTCCGCCTTCTCCGGACGCCCGTTGAACTCCGAGTTCATGGCGTTCACCCCGAGGTCGGCGGTGATCTGGATGGCGCGCTTCCAGTAGCGGACGGCGGCCTGCCGCTCGTCCTCGTCCGGGGAGGACCACTTGTACAGGGGGAGTACGGAGGAGATGCCGACGCCCGCCGCGGACAGCTCCCTGCGGAACCTGCGGACGGTGGCGTCGTCGATGCGCGGGTGCAGGAAGAACGGGTTCACGTCGTCGCGTGGTGACAGCTCGATCCACTCGTAACCCAGCTCGGCCACCAGGGCGGGGAGTTCGAGCAGCGGTACGTCGCGGAACATGTACGGGTCGAGAGCGATCTTCACGAGGGGGAGACCTTTCGAAGGGGACCTGCCGAGGGGGACTTGTCGGGGAGGACTTGTCGAGGGGAGATCGTTCGAGTGAGGGCACGGCCCGCAGGGCGGGCCCGCAACGAGGGCCGGAACACGACCGGCGCCCTGGCGCAAACCGGCCGAACGGCAGCCCGGACACCAGCCATGTCGCAAGGCAGCACACCGGCCGTAACGCAGCACGGCGCGACGGCAGGAAGGCAGCGCGGCGCGCCCGCAGGAAGGCAAGCCGGAACAAGAGCCGTCACACCAGCCACCACGCGGCACAGCGCACCGGCCCTGACAGGCATCGGAACACACCCGCGGCAGCAGCCCCAGCCACCGCGGATTCAGAAAAAAGTCCGCCGTGGCTTCAGCGGTACAGCGCGGGCCGCTCCACCAGCTCGACCTCGACGCGCTCGCCGGTGGCCTGGGCCCGTACGCCCGCTTCGCACACCGCGGCCGCCGCGTAGCCGTCCCAGCAGCTCGGGCCCTCGACCTCGCCGCGTCGCGTGGCGTCCACCCAGCGCTGCACCTGCCGGTCGTACGCCTCCTCGAAGCGCTCCACGAAGCCCGGGGTGATCGAGCCGCCCCACTTGCCGGCCGCGTTGACGAACACGCCGTGGTCGTCGCCGATCCGGGCGGTGCCGCCTTCGCAGACGGCCTCGCAGCCGACCTGGTAGCCGAAGCCGCAGTTGACGAACAGCTCCGTGTCCACGATCTGCCCGGCCGCGGTCTCGAAGAGGATCAGCTGTGGGTCGCTCAGGCCCTCGGGCGCGTGGCCGGTGGGGGCCGGGCGCAGTACGCGTACGGCGGTGATCTCCTCGTCCAGCAGCCAGCGCGTCACGTCGATCTCGTGGACGACCGAGTCGTGGATCATCATGGCGTTGGTGAAGCCGGGCGGCGTGTCGGCGTTGCGGTGCTTGTTGTGCAGCATCAGGGGGCGGCCGTACGCGCCCTGGTCGAGCAGGGCCTTGAGCTTGAGGTAGTCGGCGTCGTACCGGCGCATGAAGCCGACCTGCACCCGGCGGCGCCCCAGCCGCTGTTCGGCCTCCAGGACGCGCAGCGCGGAGGCCGGATCGGGAGTAAGCGGTTTCTCGCACAGCACCGGAAGGTCGCGCGCGAACGCGGCGAGCAGGGCGTCCTCGTGGGCCGCGCCCGGCGAGGCGATCAGCACGGCGTCGACGCTCGGGTCCGCCATGGCGGCGGCCGGGTCGGTGTGGGGTGTGCAGCCCTCGATGCCGTCGGCGACGCGTTTGGCCCGGTCCGCGTCGATGTCGACGACGGCCGCCACCCGCGCGCCGCTGATGACGTCGTTGAGGCGGCGCACGTGGTCGGCGCCCATGCGGCCGGTGCCGATGACCGCGACGCCGAGCGTTGCGTACTGGCTCATGTGGCAGAACTCCTTGCTCCGTACGGGATGTTCTCAGGCGCCGCAGGAGCGCAGGAAGCGGCGGGTGCGCCGGGCGATCGGCAGGGGCTGGTCGGCGGGGCAGGGGTACATGTCCTGCTCGACGATGGCGAAGAGGTCCACGTCCAGTTCCTGGGCGGCCTCCAGGACGGGCGGCAGCGCGGGCACGCCGAGCGGCGGCTCGCACATCACGCCCTGCCGGACCGCGGGCCCGAAGGGCGTGCCCTTCGCGACGACGTCGGCGAGGATGTCCGGGTCGACCTGCTTGAGGTGGAGGTAGCCGATCCGTTCGCCGTAGGTCTTGATGAGCTTGACGTTGTCGCCGCCGCAGTACGCGTAGTGCCCGGTGTCCAGGCACAGGTTGACCAGGGACGCGTCGGTCCCGTCGAGGAAGCGCTCGACGTGTTCCTCGGTGTCGATGTGGGTGTCGGCGTGCGGGTGCACGACGATGTCGAGGCCGAACTCCTCGCGTACCTGCTTGCCCAGCCGTTCCATGCCGCTGTTCAGGTGGTGCCACTGCTCGGTGGTCAGCTCGCGCGGCTCCAGTTCCGCGGCGGTCTTGTCGTCGCGCCAGAAGGAGGGGATGACCACGAGGTGCTTGGCGTTCATCGCCCGGGTGAGGGTGGCGACCTCGCTGACGTGCGCCCAGGTCTTGTCCCATACGTCCGGTCCGTGGTGCAGCGAGGTGAAGACGGTGCCGGCCGAGACCTTCAGGTCGCGTTGGCCGAGCTCCGCGTGGAGGACGGCGGGGTCGGTGGGCAGGTAGCCGTACGGGCCGAGTTCGATCCACTCGTACTGGGCCTTGGCGACCTCGTCGAGGAAACGCCGCCACGGGACCTGCTGGTCATCGTCGGGGAACCAGACTCCCCAGGAGTCGGGGGCCGATCCGATGCGCAGGCGGTCGAGGACGCGCGGGACGGCATGGGGAACGGACATGCTGCGGCTCTCCTTTCGCCGGTCGACGGTGACCGGGAAGGCGCGGGGCTGGGTTGTGGGGCACAGCCTCCATCCCGGTCAGGAGAGTGTCAAGACTTCGTCCTGACATAAGGACTTAAGGACTTTGTAACTGGGGAGTAGGGCGGAAGGGTGCGTGGGGGTGGCCGTGGGGCGTGGTGTTGCCGAGCTGCTTTCAACGTCAGAATGTAAGGACAAAGTATTGACAGTGCCTCGGAAGCCCGGTTAGACCTGTGGTCAGCGACGAACCGAAGGGGCGCACATGAGCGAGCCGCGGCAGGCCGGAGAAATGGGACGGGCCGACGAGGCCGTAATGTCCGGTCATTTGGCCGGCCCGTACGACCTGATCACCCTCGGTCGTATCGGCGTGGACATCTATCCGCTGCAGACCGGCGTTCCGCTGTCCCGGGTCGAGACGTTCGGGAAGTTCCTCGGCGGCTCGGCCGCCAACGTCGCGGTCGCCGCCGCCCGGCTGGGCCGGCGCACCGCCGTCATCAGCCGCACCGGCCGCGATCCGTTCGGCGACTACGTCCACGAGGCGCTGCGCGACTTCGGGGTGGACGACCGCTGGGTGACGCCCGTTGAGGACTACCCGACACCCGTCACCTTCTGCGAGATCTTCCCGCCGGACGACTTCCCGCTCTACTTCTACCGCCGCCCCAAGGCCCCCGACCTGGTCATCCATCCCGAGGAACTGGACCGCGACGCCGTACGGGCCGCCCGCATCTTCTGGATGACCGGCACCGGCCTGTGCGAAGAACCCAGCCGCGGCGCCACTCTCGCCGCGTTGGAGGCCCGCGCCAAATCGGGCATCACCGTCTTCGATCTGGACTGGCGGCCGATGTTCTGGGGCGGCGAAGGCGGCGCGTCCGGTGACGGCGGTGTCACCGGGGCCGCCGCGATGGCCGCGGCCCGCCCGTACTACGAGGCCGCGCTCGCGCACGCGACCGTCGCCGTCGGCAACATCGACGAGGCCGAGGTCGCCACCGGCGTCCGCGAACCGAAGCGATGCGCGCAGGCGCTGCTCGACATGGGCGTCGAACTGGCCGTCATCAAGCAGGGGCCGAAGGGCGTTCTGGCCGTGCACCGCGACGGCCGCACCGCCGAGGTGCCGCCCACCCCCGTAGAGGTCGTCAACGGCCTGGGCGCCGGTGACGCTTTCGGGGGAGCGCTCTGTCACGGGCTGCTGTCCGGGTGGGAGCTGGAGCCGATGATGCGGTACGCCAACGCCGCCGGCGCGATCGTCGCCTCGCGGCTGGCCTGTTCGTCCGCCATGCCGACGCGCGACGAGGTCGAGGAATTCCTCGCCGCGCGCTGAGTGCCGGGTACGGACCGCCGTACGCCCACCCCGGTGCCACCGGAGAAATTCGCGCCGGTGCCACCGCGCGCCCGCCCCGCCCGCCGAGTGCCCGACCGGGCGCCCCGCCCGGCGGCGCCCGTACGAACCCGTCCCACCAGAAGGTGAGAACCGCCTTGACCACTCGGATCTCCGACATCGTGACGCTGCGGGCCCGGCACCCGGAAGCCGTCGCACAGGCCGCGGCGCGCCGTACCCGCCGCCCCCTGATCGGCGACAGCGGCCGCCTGATGATCGTCGCGGCCGACCACCCGGCACGCGGCGCGCTCGCCGTCGGCGACCGCACGCTGGCCATGGCCAACCGCGTCGACCTGCTGGAACGGCTGTGCCTGGCACTGTCGCGCCCCGGCGTGGACGGCGTGCTCGCCACCGCCGACATCCTGGAGGACCTGCTTCTGCTCGGCGCCCTCGAAGGCAAGGTCGTCATGGGCTCGATGAACCGGGGCGGCATCGCCGGTGCCTCCTTCGAGATGGACGACCGGTTCACCGGCCACCGCCCGCAGGACATCGCCCGGCTCCGCTTCGACGCCGGCAAACTGCTGCTCCGTATCGACTACGAGGACCCCGGCTCGCTGGCCACCCTGGAGTCCACGGCGCGTGCCATCGACGCCATGGCGGAGCGGGAACTGCCCACCTTCGTGGAGCCGTTCCTCTCGCGCCGGGTGGACGGAAAGGTCGTCAACGACCTGAGCGCGGAGGCCGTCACCACATCCGTGGCCATCGCCTCCGGGCTGGGCGGCACCTCCGCCTACACCTGGCTGAAGCTGCCGGTGACCGACGACCCCGACGCCATGGCGCAGGTCTGCGAGACCTCGACGCTGCCGACGGTGCTGCTCGGCGGCGACATCAAGGGCACGGCGGCCGACCAGGAGGCGGCGTACGAGAAGTGGCGCAAGGCGCTGCGGCTGCCGACCGTACAGGGATTGGTGGCGGGCCGGTCGCTGCTCTATCCCGCCGACGGGGACGTGACGGCGGCCGTGGACACGGCCGTGTCACTGCTCCAGCGGTGACTGTCAGTGGTCAGGAGGAGACTTACGGGCATGACGAACGAGCTGAGGAACACCACCGACTTCCACCTCAAGGCCGGTGCGGCGGCCGACGGGCCGTACGAACTGGCCATCGCGCCGGAGACGGCGGGCTGGGGCTATTCGTCCCTGCGCGTGCTGCGGCTGCCACCCGGCGGGAGCCACACCTTCGCAACCGGCGACAGCGAGTGGATCGTGCTGCCGCTGAACGGCGGCTGTACGGTCACCGCCGACGACGGCACACCCTTCGAACTGGCCGGACGCAAGGACGTGTTCAGCGGGGTCACGGATTTCGCGTACGTACCGAGAGACGCCGAGGTGGAGATCAGCAGCGCGGCCGGCGGCCGGTTCGCGCTGACCGGTGCCCGCTGCACGCGCCGGCTGCCCGCCCGCTACGGCCCCGCGAGCGAGGTGCCCGTCGAACTGCGCGGTACGGGCTCCTGCTCGCGCCAGGTCAACAACTTCGGCGCGGCCGGCGTCTTCGAGTGCGACAAGCTCATCGCCGTCGAAGTGCTCACGCCCGGCGGCAACTGGTCCTCGTATCCGCCTCATAAACACGACGAGTGCCGGCCCGGTGAGGAGAGCGAGCTGGAGGAGATCTACTACTTCGAGATCGCCTCCGCGCACGGCACCGAAGGACTCGGCTACCAGCGCGTGTCGCCGTCCGGCAACGGCCGCGGCACGGACGTGCTCGCCGAGGTCCGCAGCGGCGACGCCGTCCTGATCCCCGACGGCTGGCACGGCCCGTCCGTCGCCGCGCCGGGACACGCCATGTACTACCTCAACGTGATGGCGGGGCCGGGCGAGGAGCGCGCCTGGCTGATCTGCGACCACCCCGACCACGGCTGGATCCGCGGCACTTGGCCCGACCAGCCCGTGGACCCCCGTCTGCCCCTCTACGAAGCCCCCGCGGGAGACCCACGATGACCACTCGACGCCGCACCGTGGCGCAGGCCCTGGTCGAGTTCCTGGCCCACCAGTACACGGAGCGGGACGGCGCCGCGGCCCCCGGCGGCCAGGATGGCGCGCCCGTCCGGCACCGCCTGATCAACGCCTGCTGGGGCATCTTCGGGCACGGCAATGTGGCCGGCATCGGCCAGGCCCTCCTGGAGTCGGGCGCGGACACGATGCCCTACCTCCAGGGCCGCAACGAGCAGGCCATGGTGCACGCCGCCGTCGGTTACGCCCGGCAGTGCGACCGCCTGTCCGCACACGCCGTCACGACCTCCATCGGCCCCGGCGCCACCAACCTCGTCACCGGCGCCGCCCTGGCCACGGTCAACCGCCTCCCGGTGCTGCTCCTGCCCGGCGACACCTTCGCCACCCGCCCCGCCGACCCCGTGCTCCAGCAGCTCGAAGTCCCGTATGCCGGGGACGTGTCGGTCAACGACGCCCTGCGCCCGGTCTCCCGCTACTTCGACCGGATCACCCGCCCCGAAGCGCTGATCCCGGCCGCCCTCCAGGCCATGCGGGTGCTCGCCGACTCCGTGGAGACCGGCGCCGTCACGCTCGCCCTGCCGCAGGACGTCCAGGCGGAGGCGTACGACTGGCCCGAGGAGTTCTTCGCCGACCGGGTGTGGCGGGTGCCCCGTCCGGCGCCCGACGCCGCCGCGCTCGCCGAGGCCGTACGGGCGGTACGGGCCGCCGAGCGGCCACTGATCATCGCGGGCGGCGGCGTCCACCACAGCGGGGCCGAGGACGCGCTGCGCGCCCTCGCCGACGCCACCGGCATCCCCGTCGCCTCCACCCAGGCCGGCAAGGGTTCACTGCGCCACGACCATCCGGCCGACGTGGGCGGCATCGGCCACACCGGCACGGCCACGGCCGACGCGCTGGCCCGCCGCGCCGACCTCGTCCTCGGCGTCGGCACCCGCTACACGGACTTCACCACCGCCTCCGCCACCCTCTTCGCCGCCCCCGGCATCCGCTTCGTCAACCTGAACATCGCCTCCTTCGACGCCCACAAGCTCGCCGCCACCTCGCTCGTCGCCGACGCCCGCGCCGGACTGCAAGCGCTTACCGAGGCCCTGTCCGGACACCGCGTCGCACCGGCCTACGAGGAGGAGTACGCCGCCGCCAAGACCCGCTGGGAATCCCTCGTCGATGCCGCCTACGCCGCGCCCGACGACTCCGTACGCCCCTCCCAGACCCAGGTCCTCGGTGCGCTGGACGCCACCGTCGGCGAGCAGGACGTGATCATCAACGCGGCCGGCTCGCTCCCCGGCGACCTGCACAAACTCTGGCGGGCCCGCTCCCGCCGCCAGTACCACCTGGAGTACGGCTACTCCTGCATGGGCTACGAAATCCCCGCCGCCATCGGCGTCCGCCTGGCCGCGCCGGACCGTCCCGTATGGGCCCTGGTCGGTGACGGCACGTACCTGATGATGCCCACCGAGATCGTCACCGCGGTCCAGGAAGGCATCAACATCAATGTGGTGCTGCTCCAGAACCACGGCTACGCCTCCATCGGCGGCCTCTCCGAGCAGACCGGCGGCGAGCGCTTCGGCACGGCGTACCGCTACCGCGCCGCCGACGGCACGTATACGGGCGACCCGCTGCCCGTGGACCTCGCCGCCAACGCCGCGTCCCTCGGCATGCACGTCATCCGCGCCGCGACCGTCGGCGAACTGCGCGCCGCGCTCGCGGCGGCCCGCGCCGACGAGCGCCCCACATGTGTCTATGTCGAGACCGCAACGGCCGACACTGTGCCGGGCGCGCCCGGCGCCCAAGCCTGGTGGGATGTTCCCGTGGCCGAGACGGCGACGCGTCCGGCGGCGGTCGAGGCCCGCAAGGAGTACGACCGGCACGCCGCCGAGCGCCGCCGCCACCTCTGACACCTCACGTCACAACCGACGGCCCGCAGCCGGCCGACCGCCCGAACCGCCTCCTGACCAGCCCTCCGCTCACCGTCCTCCCCGAGAAAGGCCCCCGCATGAAGACCATCAACCACTGGATCGGCGGCAAGCCCGTCGAGGGTCTCTCCGGCTCCTTCGGGCCGGTCTACAACCCCGCGACCGGCGCCCAGGAGAAGCGGGTCGCCTTCGCCTCCGTGGACGAGGTGGACGCCGCCGTGGCCGCCGCCAAGGAGGCGTACCGCACCTGGGGCAGCAGCTCGCTGGCCAAGCGCACGGCCGTACTGTTCGCCTACCGCGAGCTGATCGACGCGCACCGCGAGGAGCTGGCCGCGCTGATCACCGCCGAGCACGGCAAGGTGCACAGCGACGCGCTGGGCGAGGTCGCCCGCGGCCTGGAGATCGTCGAGCTGGCCTGCGGCATCCCGCAGCAGCTCAAGGGCGAGCTGTCCACGCAGGTCTCCACCCGCGTGGACGTGGCCGCCATCCGCCAGTCCCTCGGTGTGGTCGCCGGCATCACGCCGTTCAACTTCCCGGCGATGGTGCCGATGTGGATGTTCCCGCTGGCCGTCGCCTGCGGCAACACCTTCGTCCTCAAGCCCAGCGAGAAGGTGCCGTCCGCCGCCCTGAAGCTCGCCGAGCTGGCGGCCGAGGCGGGCCTGCCGGACGGCGTGCTGAACATTGTCAACGGCGACAAGGTCGCGGTGGACCGCATCCTGGAGCACCCGGACATCGCCGCGGTCTCCTTCGTCGGCTCCACCCCCATCGCCCGCTACATCCACACCACGGGCACGGCCAACGGCAAGCGCGTCCAGGCCCTCGGCGGCGCCAAGAACCACATGCTGGTGCTGCCGGACGCCGACCTCGACCTGGCGGCGGACTCCGCGATCAACGCCGCGTACGGCTCGGCGGGCGAGCGCTGCATGGCGATCTCCGTCGTGGTGGCCGTCGGCGACACCGCCGACCCGCTGATCGGGAAGATCAAGGAGCGGGCCGCGGCGCTGACCATCGGTCCCGGCGACGACCCGTCATCCGAGATGGGCCCGCTCATCACCAAGGCGCACCGCGACAAGGTCGCCTCCTACGTGGCCGGCGCCGCGGCCCAGGGCGCCGACGTGGTGATCGACGGTACGGGCTTCACCGTCCCCGGCCACGAGAACGGCCACTGGATCGGCGTCTCGCTGCTCGACAACGTCACGCCGGGGATGGACGCCTACCGCGACGAGATCTTCGGCCCGGTGCTGTCCGTCGTCCGCGTGGAGACGTACGACGAGGCGATCTCGCTGATGAACTCCTCGCCGTGGGGCAACGGCACCGCCATCTTCACCCGGGACGGCGGCGCGGCCCGCCGCTTCCAGCTGGAGGTCGAGGCGGGCATGGTCGGCGTGAACGTGCCGATCCCGGTGCCGGTGGGCTACCACTCCTTCGGCGGCTGGAAGGACTCGCTCTTCGGCGACCACCACATCTACGGCAACGACGGCATCCACTTCTACACCCGCGGCAAGGTCGTCACCACACGTTGGCCCGACCCTTCCGACGGCGGTATCAACCTGGGCTTCCCCAGCAACCACTGACACCGGCGGCTCCCGGCGGCCCGCGCGAGCGGACGGGCCGCCGGGCGGCGGGACCTCCGGCGGCGCACCGTTCCCGGTGGTCCCGGAAAACCCGTCGTCATACCGGGGAACCGTTCGGGCCGGATGGCGCATGATGCTGCGTATGAATGATGAACAACAGCCCACGGGGGCCGTGAAGATGCTCGGTGCCGTGGCGGGTGCGCCATGACCACGGCACCGGTCATCCGCCACGCGGTGCGTACGGATCTGGCGGAGGTGGCCGCGCTCGCCGCGGAGCACGCCGCGTACGAGCGGGCCGCGCCGCCCGCCGCCGACCTGGAGGACCGGCTCGCGGAGGCGCTCTTCGGCACGCGCCAGCCGTGGCTGCGCTGCCTGGTCGCCGAACTGTCCGGCGGCGAACTGGCCGGATACGCCACCTGCGCCACGGCCTTCGACACCTGGCAGGGCCGGGAATACCTGCACCTGGACTGCCTCTACCTGCGTGCCGAGCACCGCGGCCTCGGGCTGGGCGCCCTGCTCGTCGAGGCGGTCATCGCCGAGGGCAAAGCGCTGGGCGTGGCGGAGATGCAGTGGAACACGCCCGACTGGAACGCCGGAGCGATCCGCTTCTACGACCGGTTCGGTGCGACGCGTAAGGACAAGAAACGTTTCACTCTGGCGCTGGAGCCGAGCGGCAGGAACTGAGGAGGCCGGTGTCCGGCCCCCGACCGGACACGAGCCGCCCGTACGAGGCGGGTGGCGGCGCCGTCAGCTGCCGGCGGTGGACAGATAGGCGTCCGCGTCGGCCGCCGTCATCAGCCAGCCGTGGTAATCCGCCGGATCGGCATAGCCGTTGACGAAGCGGTGCGCCACGGCGGGGTGTTCGGCGGCGGCCGCCAGCAGGCGGTGGATGTGCTGCGGCGGCGGTTCCAGCATCAGGTTGGTGAATTCGGTGACCTGCCGGGCATGCCGCCAGAACGCGGCGAAGGCCGCGCGCATCCACTCCGGGTCGAAGGGCGCGCCGCCCCGCTCCAGGATCGCGCCCAGATAGGCGGCCGCGCTGCGGGCGGCGTTGTTCGAGCCCTGGCCGGTGATCGGGTCGTTGATGACGACCGTGTCGGCCATCCCCAGGACGTACGTGCCCGGCGCGACCTCGGCCACCGGATGCCGGACCGTCGGCGTGATCGCGCCGTACAGCGTCGCGCCCGCGTCGGTGGGCACGGCGTCCTTGCACAGCTCGTACTCGCCCGGCGCGTGCGTACGCAGCAGATCGAGCGCCCGGGCCACGCAGCCGCCCGGCGACGGCTGGTCGTGCCAGCAGTCGAACGGCCCGCCGGGCAGCGCCTCGAACAGCACGATGTGGCACGGCCCGCCCGTCGTCAGCGCCGGCATGACGAACACCTCGCCCGCCCCGGCCACCACATTCGTCCGCACCTGCGGGTCCGGGTGGTCGGCGGGCGCCGCGACGCCGCGCACGTAGACGCAGGCGACGGTGCGCTGCGGGCGGTCGAAGGGGCAGTACAGCGGGTTGCGCGCGAAGAGCCGGGTGAGGTCGCCGCGGCCGGAGGCGACGATCGTCAGGTCGTGGCCGGCGGCGAGCGCGGGGAGCGTGTCGGAGGAGACCGGGCCGTACCGGACGCGGCCGCCCCTGGCCTCGTACAGACCGAGCCAGCCGGCCATCTTCACCCGCTGGTCGACGGAGTGCGGCGGTTCGTCGAAGCGCCCGGTGAACGTCAGCGCGGACTTGCCGGGCGGGTCCCACACCGTGACCCGCAGCGAGGTCGCGCCGGGTGCGGTGGCGTCCCAGAGGTTGAGTCCGGCGGCCCGCTCCAGGCGGCGCGCCGGGCCGAACATCATCTGTGACGACATCACCCGCCCCGCGCGGACCTGCTGTGCCGTACGGTCGGTGAGCAACGTGACGTCGTAGTCCGCGGCCAGAAGCGCCAGGGCGAGATGCAGTCCCGCCTGGCCCGCGCCGACGATGGCGATCCTGCGCATGGCGCCTCCCCGGGGCCGAATCGGCCCACCCCACATCGTCTTTTGTAGCGGCGGGTTTGTGCGGTGTACAGAGGGCCACGGGGCGCACGGGCGCGTTGCGTGTACTGCGGGCGCGGTATGTGCGGCGGCGCCCGTACTGCCCAGGGAGGTGCGCCGGTTCGCCCCGGCGGCCCGGTGGCCCGCCGTATGGCGTCCTTAGGATTCACCGTATGACTTTCCGACTCCGCGGACGGCGGCTGTACGCGACGGTGGCCGTGCTGGCCGTGCTCGCCGGGTCAGGCACATGGGCGGCGGTCGCCGCGGACGATCCGCCCGCCGTGCACCGGGAGGACCGGGCGTTCACCATGCCCGAGAGCACCGACGGCGGGTCCGGGGGCGAGAAGGCGGCTGCGGGCGGCTCGGTCCGGATCGACGCGTCTTTCTTCACCGCGGGCGGAACCGGCCCCCGGCCCGCCGTCCTCCTGGGACACGGTTTCGGCGGCAGCAAGGAATCCGTACGCGAGCAGGCCGAGCAGCTGGCGCGCGACGGGTACGCCGTACTGACCTGGTCGGCGCGCGGTTTCGGGAAATCGACCGGGAAGATCGGGCTCAACGACCCGGACCGTGAGGTGTCCGACGTGCGCCGGCTGATCGACTGGCTGGCCACGCGGCCCGAGGTACGGCTCGACGGCAAGGGCGATCCGCGGGTCGGTGTCGCCGGAGCCTCGTACGGTGGCGCGATCGCGCTGCTGGCGGCCGGGTACGACAAGCGGGTGGACGCCATCGCCCCGCAGATCACGTACTGGAACCTGGCCGACGCGCTG
This sequence comes from Streptomyces sp. NRRL F-5755, assembly GCF_001279365.1. NCBI lineage: Bacteria > Bacillati > Actinomycetota > Actinomycetes > Kitasatosporales > Streptomycetaceae > Streptomyces > Streptomyces sp. NRRL F-5755. The sequence goes on from NZ_LGCW01000257.1 coordinate 57,909, forward strand.
TTCCCCAACGGCGTCTTCAAGAAGCTGTGGGCCGGCATGTTCTTCTCCACCGGGTCGGTCGGTTCCGTCGGCGCCGACGGCGGCACCGGGAACGGCACCGCCGGCGGTGGCGGTATGCAGGAGGGGACCGGCGGCAGTGGGGCGGGCACCGGCGGCAGCGGGAGGTCCGCGTCCGGAGGCGAGGCGGGCGGCGCCGCCGAATCCGCCGGGTCCGCTGCCCGGAACGCCGCCGACGGCTGCGGCCGGTTCGAGCCGCAGCTCTGCGAGATGTACGAGCGGATCGCCGTCTCCGGCAGGCCCGACGCCGCCGCCCGCGCACTCCTCGAAGCCCGCAGCCCCGTCGCCGTCGCGGACCGGATCAAGGTTCCGACGCTCATCATGCAAGGCAGAACCGATTCGCTGTTCCCGCTCGGCCAGGCCGACGCCCTGTACAAGGCGCTCCGCAAGAACGGCGCTCCGGTATCCGTCGACTGGCTCGCGGGCGGACACGACGGCGGCGACCGGGAGTCCGGCCGTGTCGCGAACCGTACGAAGGCATGGTTCGACCACTACCTGAAGGGCGACGCGAACGCGGACACCGGGCCCGCCTTCCGCGTCAGCCGCGGCGGGGCCGTGGACTCCACCAACGGCGCCGCCCGGCTGCGCGGCGCGAGCGCCGACGGCTACCCGGGCCTGGCCAACGACCCCCGCCCGATCCGGCTGACCGGCCGCGAACAGCGCTTCAGCAATCCGGCCGGGGCGAGCCCGCCGTCCATCTCCACGGTGCCCGGCGTCGGCGCCCTCAACAGCCTGTCCGGCATGGGCGCCGGATTCTCCCTCGACTCCCCGGGCCAGTACGCCGGTTTCCAGTCGCGGCCGCTCGCCGAACCGCTGCGCGTCACCGGCGCGCCGATGGCCCGCGTACGCCTCCGCGCCACCACCGACGAAGCGGTGATCTTCGCCAAGGTCTACGACATCGGGCCGAACGGCAACAGCCGCCCGGTGCTGCCCGCGGGACTCGCCGAGCCGTACCGCATCACCGGCGCCAAGGCGGGCAAGAGCCTCGAACTGCGGCTGCCCGCCATCGACCACGAGTTCGCGGCGGGCCACCGGCTGCGCCTGGTCCTCTCCTCGACGGACCTCGCGTACGCCTCGCCCGCCGAGCCTGCCACGTACACCGCCTCCCTGGACGGCGACGGCGTGCTGAACGTGCCGACCGCGCGCGAGGTCAAGAGCGCCGCGGCGCCGCTGCCCGCGTGGACGTGGGCGCTGCCCGCCGCCGGTGCGGTCATCGCCGTCCTCCTGCTGCTCGTCGGCAGGCGGCGGTCCGCGGCCCACGCCCCCGACCCGGACCTGGCGGACGTGCCGCTGCAGATCACCGGCCTGACCAAGCGGTACGCCAAGTCCGCCGACCGCTACGCCGTACAGGACCTCTCCTTCCGCGTCGAGAAGGGCCAGGTGCTCGGCCTGCTCGGCCCGAACGGCGCGGGCAAGACCACCACCCTGCGCATGCTGATGGGCCTGATCGGGCCGGACGCCGGTGAGATCCGCGTGTTCGGGCACGCGATCCGGCCGGGCGCGCCGGTGCTGTCGCGGGTCGGCGCGTTCGTGGAGGGCGCCGGTTTCCTGCCGCACCTGTCGGGACGCGCCAACCTCGACCTGTACTGGCGGGCCACCGGCCGCCCGGCCGAGGACGCGCACGTCGAGGAGGCCCTGGAGATCGCCGGGCTGGGCGACGCGCTGGAGCGCGCCGTCCGCACGTACTCGCAGGGCATGCGGCAGCGTCTGGCCATCGCGCAGGCCATGCTCGGCCTGCCGGACCTGCTCATCCTGGACGAGCCGACCAACGGACTCGACCCGCCGCAGATCCGCGAGATGCGCGACGTGATGATCCGGTACGCGGCCGGCGGCCGTACGGTGATCGTCTCCAGCCATCTGCTGGCCGAGGTCGAACAGACCTGCACGCATCTGGTCGTCATGGACCGCGGCCGGCTCGTGCAGGCGGGCCCGGTCGCCGAGATCGTCGGCACCGGCGACACCGTGCTCGTCGGCGTCGCGGACGGAACGCCGCTGTCCGACGTCCTCCTGGAGAAGGTGGCCGCGCTGCCCGGGGTGGCCGCCGCCGACCGGGCCGACGAGGGCCTGCTCATCACGCTGGACGGCACGACGAGCGTCCCCGAGCTGCTGCCGCAACTGCTGCGGCTGGAGATCCCGGTCGCCCGCATCGGCCCGCACCGGCGCCTTGAGGACGCCTTCCTCACCATGATCGGAGGTGACCGGTGACCGCCGTCACCAAGCCCGGCACCGACGGGCAGTCCCCGCTGCCCGGCGGCCCCGCGGGCGCGTCCGTACCCGGCGCGCCGCACGCCCCCGGCTACCGCCCGCACCGCACCCTGCCGCTGCGCGTCGAAGCGCTGCGGCAGCTCAAGCGGCGCCGGACGTTCGTCATCGCGGCGATCCTGGCGCTGCTGCCGTTCGTCCTGGTCGCGGCCTTCGCGATCGGCGGCGAGCCGGGCGGCCGGAACAACCGCATCACGCTGATGGACACCGCCACCGTGTCCGGCGCCAACTTCACCGCGACCGTGCTGTTCGTCTCGGCCGGTTTCCTGCTGGTCGTGCCGGTGGCGCTGTTCTGCGGGGACACGATCGCGTCGGAGGCGAGCTGGTCCTCGCTGCGGTACCTGCTGGCGGCGCCGGTTCCACGCACCCGGCTGCTGCTGAGCAAGCTCACCGTCGCACTGCTCTTCAGCGCGGCGGCCATGGTGCTGTTGCCGCTGGTCGCGCTCGCCGTCGGCACTGCCGCGTACGGGTGGGGGCCGCTGCAACTGCCCACCGGCGGCGCGCTGGCGGCGGGCGACGCGCTGCCCCGCCTCGCCCTGGCCGTCGCGTACATCTTCGTCAGCCAGCTGGTCACCGCGGCGCTCGCCTTCTGGCTGTCGACGGTGACGGACGCGCCGCTGGGCGCGGTCGGCGGCGCGGTCGGCCTGACCATCGTCGGCAACGTGCTCGACCAGGTCACCGCCCTGGACCAGTGGCGCGACCTCCTCCCGGCCCACTGGCAGTTCGCGTGGGCCGACGCCTTGCAGCCCCAGCTGGACGCCACGGGCATGATCCAGGGAGCGGCGGTGTCGGTGGCGTATGCGCTGGTGCTGTTCGCGCTGGCGTTCCGCGGGTTCGGGCGGAAGGACATCGTGTCGTAAGAGGCGGTGCGGAGGGGGAAGGGCGGAGTGCCGGTCAGGCCGGGTGACCGGTCCCCGGGCCGAAGGGCTCCGCCTCAAGGCCGCAGACTTCCCTGACCGCCTCCTGGCCACAGGTCTCCGCCACCGCCGCCGGGTCCCAGTAGAACGGCCGGACCTCGCGGATACGGCCGTCCCGTACGGTCATCAGCTGCACGATCGTGGTGGTCAGGACACGCCCCGTGGCGCGGGCCGTGAACCGTACCCGGCTGGTGACGACGACCTCTTCACCGACCACCAGCTGCCGCTGCTCCAGGAATTCCATCGCCTGCCAGAGCCTGCCCATCACGGCCATGAACCGCTCCATGCCCGCCGGGCCGCGCCATGCGCCGGCGTACGGCAGGCCGGGGGACTGGTGGAGGACGATGTCCGGGGCCAGGCAGGCGGCGAGGGCGGAGAAATCCGCCCGGCCGGGGCCGCCCGCCGCGACGTAGGCGCGCTCCGCCTCGTAGAACCGCTCCAGTACGGCGCGGGTACGGGCGCTGTCGTCTTCGTACGCGTACGGGGGTGTGCTCGCGTCGTGCTGTGTCATGGCGCCAGCCAAGCGCCCGCGGCCGTCCGGAACCGGCGGAAATCCGCCGTCGCGCTCGCGGGCGGCGGGGCCGTTGGGCCACTTGGGTGGCGTGCAGCGGCGCCAGGCAACCATGGGGCGGCCCCGGTTGTCTCAGACGGTGAAGACCGGCAATGCGCACAAAGAACAGAAGTCGGAAGTCGAGGACATCTCATGCTCCGTCATGCTTCGCGCACCACCGCCACCGTCGTTGCCACCGCGACCGCCGTCGCTCTCGGCCTCACCCTGACCGCCGCGTCCGCCGTTCCGGCTGCCGCCGCCACCCAGAGCACGTCCATACAACCGTCCAGGGCGGACCTGCGTACCGATCCGAACGGCCGCTACACCGCCGAGGAGATCCGCCGCTTCCTGGTCTCCTTCTACGGAAAGCACGGCCCGAGCGCCTGGCAGCGCGAGCACCAGGTCTCGGCCGAGCTCAAGAAGAAGGCCGCCGAGACACCCGACTACGACCTGCTGCTGTGCGCCCAGAACACGCCGCGCAACATCACCGTCGGCAAGGTCACCACCGCGCAGTCCGCAAGGGTCGGCTGGGCGACGATCACCACGTACTGGAGCGGCAACCGCAAGCAGCACTTCACCGCGTACGTGGACCTGGACGCCACGCGGCCCATCGAATTGCTGGACGTCTCCTGCTCGGTGTGAGGCACGGGACGAGGAGGAGGGGACCCGATGCGGTGGACGGCGCGGGGGAGAGGCAGGATTACTCCGCCGGCCCCTGCATGTGCGCGCTGACCCACTGCATCGTGCCTTCGCCCATGCCCTTCACATAGGTGTCGGCGCCGTGCATGCCGCCGGTCACCATCTGCAGCCGCGTCTTGACCGGGCCGCGGCCGTACCGCGCGATGAAGTTCTTGACCTTCGGCACGATCGTCGACTCCTTGGTGCCGTCCTGGAAGGCGAGGTAGACCTCGGGCCCGCCCTTGTTGATCAGTCGCTGGGCCAGGACCTCGGGGTTGTTCTCCCGCTCCTCCTTGGCGTGTCCGCGCCACAGCGGGGAGTCGGGGACGATGTCGGGACCGCTCGGTATGGCTGCTTTGAAGGTCTGCGGGTGCTGAAGAACATTCTTCAGCGCGGCGAAACCGCCGGACGACGAACCCATGATCGCCCAGCCGTCGCGGCCCTTGAGCGTACGGAAGTTCTGCCGGACGAAGTCGGGCACGTCCTCGTTCAGCCAGGTGCCCATCTTCGGCTGGCCGGGGATGTCGCTGGCGTCGTAGTACTGCTTGGCGTTGGGGTTGAGCACCGGCATCACGACGATGAAGGGCAGGCTCTTGCCCTCCTTCGACCACTGCGCGATGTTCTCCTCCAGCTTGAGGTCGCCGCCGATCCAGTAGTTGACGGGGTAGCCCTCGGCGCCGGGCAGCGCCATCAGGACCGGGAACCCCTTGTTCGCGTTCTTCTTCTCGTAGTACTCCGGCGGCGCCCACACCCACACCTTGCCGGTGAACCCGGATTTCGGGCCGTGATACGTGGCCATGCCGATCGGGGTGCCGTCGCCGGCGCCGCCGACCTTGCGCTGCTCCTTGAAGCTGATGGGGTGGGTGGGCATCTGGGCGAGCGCTCCCTTGCCCGGCCGCGTGGCGCCGTCCGAGCCGGAGCCCGTCGCGTTGCCGAATCGCACCGGCCCGTTCTCGTCGGAGCCGCCCGAGCCGCAGCCGGCGGTGGCGGCGAGGGCGGCCAGGGTGGTCACCACGACCACGGGGGTGAGCAGGGCTTTGCGCACGGGACCTTCTCCTTGCTGAGCGGGCCGGGGGTATCGACTGGTGAGCAAGAGGGCGCGGCCGGGTCCGGGGTTTCCCGTCACGGCAGGTTGCGTTGCCCGCGAAAACCCGTCCGCACCGGCCGATCCGCCGCTGACCTGGGCGGTTTACCCGCAGCGGAAACGGGCTTTACCGTGATTTTCACGGCGAATCACCGTGGGCGAGGCGGCGGCGTACGACGCGGGGCAGCCCATGCCTGCCCGCGAACGGGCCGGGCCAAAGCGCGGGATCCGGTCCGGGACGCGGCCCGCGACCCGCCAGGGAACCGGCGCCGATCATTCCGGTTCGCCGTCCCCGAATCCGTATTCTCGGACACATGACCTGGTCGCGAGCGCTGATGAAGACCGCCCGCTCCGGGCTGACCATCGAAAAGGCCAAGCTCACCCCGCTCATCGCGATCCGCGGCTCGGTCGGCGTCGCCATCGTCATCGGGCTGTGCCTCTACCTCGGCAGCCCCGCCCTCGCGGTCTCGTCGGCCTTCGGCGCGTTCGCCGCCGGCATCGCCACCTTCCAGCGCAGCTGGCGCCCGCGCCCCGTCCTGGCCCTCGCCGTCGCGGGCGGCCTCTCGGTTTCCACCTTCCTCGGCTACCTGGCCGCCGCGCACATCGTCGGCTTCCTGGTGCTGCTCACCCTGTGGACCTTCCTGTCGGGCCTGGCCTGGTCGGTCGGACCGGTCTCCGGGCTGGTCGGCACGCAGACCGTCTCGGTCATGCTCGTCACCGTCACGCTGCCGACCTCCGTCCTCGGTGCGCTGGAACACGCGGCGCTCATCGCGTTCGGCGGACTCGTCCAGGCCGCGCTCATCGTGCTCTTCCCCGTACGGCCCTGGGGCGTGCAGCGCGACGCGCTCGCCGACGCGCTCGCCGCGGAGGCGGACTACGCGCGCCGGCTGCGGCACGACCCGGTCGCCCCCTTCGACCCGCAGCCGCTGATGAACGCGCGCCTCGCCTCCGCGGTGACCCCGCGTCAGGCCAAGCGCCGCCCGGTCCAGCTGCACGGCCCGCGGGCGCTGGCCGAACAGGTCAGGCCGGTCCTGGCCTCGCTCGCCGACCCGGTCGTCGGCGCGCCCGTCGAAGGCCCCGAACGGGACCGGGCGCGGGAACTGCTCGGCGCGGCCGGCACCGTACTGGACGCCGTCGCGACCGCCATCCGGCGCGGCAAACCCGTACGGCTGCCGCCCGAGGCGATGGCCACCCTCGAAATGCCGCAGGACGGCGACGGGCCGCGGCTGACCGGCGCCGCCCGCCGCTCCGCGCTGCGGCTGATCTCGCTGCTCGCCGACGCCGTCGAGTTCACCGACGAACCCGTCCAGGCCACCCGGCCCACCACCGAGGCGGAACGCGGGCACCTGCTGCGCCCGAGCGTGCCGAAGCTGGTGCCGGTGGCGCTGCGCTCCGTACGCCGTGAGCTGCGCTGGTCCTCCCGTATCTTCCGGCACGCGCTGCGGGTCAGCGCGGTGGCCGCCGCCGGCTACCTCATCGGCCAGGCGCTGCCCTTCGGGCACGGCTACTGGGCGCCGCTCGCCTCGGTGATGGTGATGCGGCCCGATTTCGGGCAGACATACGCGCGCGGCGTCGCCCGCTTCATCGGCACCCTCGTCGGGGTCGCGGTGGGCGGCACGATCATGGGCCTCACCCACCCGAACCTGTACGTGAGCGCGGCGCTGGCCGTCGTGTGCGTCCTGGCGATGTACCTGCTGATGCGTACGGGAGTGTCGGTGACCTCGGCATGCGTCGCCGCCTACGTCGTCTTCCTGCTCGGCATCGCGGGCGCCGGCTGGGAACAGACCGTCCAGGAACGCGTCGTCCTCACCCTCGTCGGCGGCCTCCTGGCGATGCTGTCGTACGCGATCTTCCCCGCCTGGGAGACGCCACGGCTGCGCGAACGGCTGGCCCAGTGGCTGGAGGCGAACGGCCGGTACGCCATCGCCGTGTTCGACAGTTACGCACGGCCCGCCGAACGCCGCCCCCGCCAGGTGCGCGAAGCCCTCCTGGACGCCCGCGCGGCCCGCGCCGCCTGGGAGGAGAGCGAATCCCGCGCGGAGAAGGAACCGGTGCGCCACCGAGGGCTGTCGCTGAGCGCGGCGGCGTCCGCGCAGTCCGCGCTGTCCACGATGGGCCGGGTGACGATGATTCTGGAGGCCCACCTCCCCGACAAGGAGGCGGAGCCTTCACCGGGCGCACACGCCTTCACGGAGGAACTGCGCGAGTCGCTGCCGCGCGCGGTCGAGGCCGTACGGGAGCGGAGCAGCCTGGACTGGAGCGCGCTGCGCTCCGTATGGGAGCAGTGGGAGGCCCGGTCCGAGACCCGCGGGGTCGCGCTGCGCGGCGCCGAACTGCTGCTGGACGCGCTGGACGACCTCGCCGAGGCGCTGTCACGGGGACCGGGCGGCAGGAACCGAGCGGCGCGGGGGACCTCCGCCCCGGCCTCCCGGTCCGTACGGCTCCCGTCGTCCCCGCCGAGCTGAAACGCGCCACCCGGAACCGTTCGGCGGCGCCTGTAGTCTTGATAATTGCCCGCAAATGGCGCCATTGGCGAGCTTGACGAGTCCGGTGGGTCTCCCGTGCCACCTGCTCCGCGAGCCACGCGTGCCGCCCGGGGGCGCGATGTTCGGGGGCGCCGCCTGCGGGGCCCTGTCGTCCAGTCGAGAGAGAGCAAGCGAACCTCCCATGGCGTCCAGCACTTCGTCCGGTACGTACGACATAGGCATCGACCTGGGCACGGCCAACACCCTGGTCTACTCACGCGGCAAGGGCGTCGTCCTGAACGAGCCGTCCGTCGTCGCCGTCAACGCGTCCGGCGAGGTGATCGCCGTCGGGTCGGAGGCCAAGCGCACCATCGGCCGTACGCCGTCCGGCATCACCGCGATGCGTCCCCTCCAGGAAGGCGTGATCGCCGACTTCGACGCGGCCGAGCAGATGCTGCGCGCCCTGATGAAGAAGGCGCTGCCCACCCGCCGCTTCTCCAGGCCGCGCGTCGTGATCTGCGTGCCCTCCGGCATCACCGGCGTCGAGCGTCGGGCCGTCATCGACTCGGCGCGCAGCGCCGGCGCCCGTGAGGTGCACCTGATCGAGGAGCCGATGGCGGCGGCGATCGGGGCCGGGCTGCCGGTCGCCGAGCCGGTCGGCTGCATGGTGGTGGACATCGGCGGCGGCACGACCGAGGTGGCCGTCGTCTCGCTGGGCGGCATCGTCACCGCCCAGTCGGTACGGGTCGCGGGCGACGCGCTGGACGCGGCGATCATGTCGTACGTCAAGAAGAAGCACTCCCTGGCGATCGGCGAGCGCACCGCCGAAGACATCAAGATCGCGATCGGCTCCGCGGCCTGGACGCCGGTCGACGTGGACGAGGAGGGCGAGCCCGAGCGCCGCACGTCCTACACCGTGCGCGGCCGCGACCACGTCAGCGGCCTGCCGCGCATCCAGGAGATCACCGAGGAGGAGATCCGCTCCGCGCTCGCCGAACCGGTGGACGCCATCGTCCAGGCCGTGCACCGCACCCTCGACGAGTGCCCGCCCGAGCTCTCCGGCGACATCATCGAGCACGGCATCGCGCTCACCGGCGGCGGCGCACTCCTGCGCGGCCTGAGCCAGCGGCTGCGCCAGGAGACGGGCGTACCGGTGGTGGTCGCCGACGACCCGCTGGACTGCGTGGTCAACGGGACAGGGCGCTGCGTGGACGAATTCGCTTCGCTGCAGGGGCTGTTGGCGGGGGCGATGGAGCAGCCGCGGAAGGCTGTGCGGCTCTGAAGGATGCCGGGATGCCGGGGCTGTCCCTGTATAGGTGACTCTCGGTAAGCGGCGCGGGCGCGGCACCTTCCCATCCGTAGATCGCCGGACGCGTCGACATGCGGTAACCCCCGGAACGGGTGAAGATGATTGCGCCGGCTGCGAGGCCGGTTGCGGTGCGTAACCGTCGCCCGGGAAGGAACGGTCATGCCGAACGGGATGGCGCTCACGATTGGCAGGGGGCCGGGTGTGCCCGCCGGGGCAGGGGCGGCGGGGTGTGCGGGAGACCGCGGCGTGACCAGGCACGCAAGGATGTCCCCCTCCGCATCCGGCAGCGAAAGCTGACTCCGATGCTGAACCCCAAGGTCCTCCAACCGGCCGAACGGGTGCGGACGGAGTCCGTACCGCCGCGCCGCTGGGCCGTCGCGCGCGGCCGGCCGGCGGCAGAGGAGGCGGAGTGCGCTTTGGCGACCGACGCTGTACGGAAAGGCGGCCCGGCCAGGGGGCTACGGCCACACATCGCGGTCGTGCTGATGGAGTCGCCGGGCACGGGCGGCAGCGATCCGCTGTACGAGGAGAGCGTGGTCCTCGTATACGCGACGGACGAGGCGGACGCCCGTAAGCGGGCCGAGCGCAGGGCCCGTTCCCGGGAGACCAGCTACCTCAATGACCGGGGCGAAACGGTGTCCTGGAGCCTGAAACGCGTGGTGGACGTGAGCGCGGTACTCGACGAGGACCTGACACAGGACGCCGACCTGTATGCGCGGCACTTTCGTGATTATGCCGCTTATGAGCGCTTTGAGGTGCGGTTGTCTGGGGAGGGGTGGGGGGCGTAGGGG
>NZ_LGCW01000258.1:0-65883 GCF_001279365.1 Streptomyces sp. NRRL F-5755
GCCACCCCCCCCATCCCCGCAGGTCAGCGCATGACAACGGTGTTCAGCGTCGCGTTGCCACATACCCCCCACCCGTAGTTCACTGCAAGGGCCGACGGCGTTCGCCGGGCGGCACGGGCGCGGCTCTCCGGGAGGCGTACGGCATGGGCGCAGGACACGACCACGGGGCCGGGGGCGGCGCGGGTTCCGGTACGGCGGCCGCCGCGTACCGCGGGCGGCTGCGCGGCGCGCTGGCACTCACCTCGGGCGTCATGGTCGCCGAGATCGTCGGCAGCGCGGTCACCGGCTCGCTGGCACTGCTGGCCGACGCGGGGCACATGGCCACCGACGTGGTGGGGCTGATCATGGCGCTGACGGCGATCCGCCTGGCGAACCGGCCACCGTCGCCGCAGCGCACCTTCGGGCTCGCCCGCGCCGAGATCCTCGCGGCGGTGGCCAACGCGCTGCTGCTGTTCGGGGTGGGCGGATACGTGCTGGTCACAGCCGTCCCGCGGTTCTTCGAGCCGGTCGAGGTCGAGGGCGGTACGGCCATGGTCTTCGGCATCGTCGGCCTGCTGGCGAACCTGGTCTCGCTGGGCCTGCTGATGCGCGGGCAGCGCGACAGCCTCAATGTGCGCGGCGCGTTCCTGGAGGTGATGGCGGACGCGCTCGGGTCGGTGGCGGTCATCGTGGCGGCGCTGCTGGTCACCCTGACGGGCTGGTCGGCGGCGGACCCGATCGCGTCCATCGTGATCGGTCTGATGATCGTCCCGCGGACCTGGAAGCTGTTCCGGGAGTCCCTGGACGTCCTGCTGGAGACGGCGCCGAAGGGCGTGGACATGACGGAGGTACGGGCGCATCTGCTGGCGCTGCCGGGCGTGGCGGGCGTCCACGACCTGCACGCCTGGACGATCACGTCCGGAATGCCGGTGCTGTCGGCCCACGTCGTCGTCGCCCCTGAGGCGCTGGACCCGGCGGGCCACGAGAAGCTGCTGCACGACCTGCGCGGGTGTCTGGCCGGCCACTTCGCCGTCGAACACTGCACCTTCCAGCTCGAACCCGACGGCCATACGGCACATGAGGCGCAGCCGTGCCCATGATGCGGGCGCGCCTGGGGCAGACTTGAGCGGCGAGGAGACCTACGACAAGGATGGGCATGCCGATCACACCTGCCAACGGACAGACCGCCGGGACCGCGGCGGCGAACCCACCGGGCGAGGCCGCCGAACCGATCTTGCTGGAGCTGGTCGACGAGGACGGCACGACGATCGGCACCGAGGAGAAGCTCACCGCGCACCAGCCCCCGGGCCTGCTGCACCGGGCGTTCTCGGTCTTCCTCTTCGACGACCGGGGGCGGCTGCTGCTCCAGCGCCGGGCGCTGGGCAAGTACCACTCCCCCGGTGTCTGGTCCAACACCTGCTGCGGCCATCCGTACCCGGGCGAGACGCCGTTCGCCGCCGCGGCGCGGCGCACCGCCGAGGAGCTGGGCGTGGCCCCGGCGCTGCTCGGCGAGGCGGGTACGGTCCGCTACAACCACCCGGACCCGGACTCCGGGCTGGTCGAGCAGGAGTACAACCACCTGTTCGTGGGGCTGGTGCGGGCCGCTCCCCGGCCGGACCCGGAGGAGGTCGGCGAGATCGCGTTCGTGACGCCGCGGGAGCTGGCCGAGCGGCATGAGAAGGCGCCGTTCTCGGCGTGGTTCATGACCGTGCTGGACGCGGCGCGGCCGGCCGTACGAGAGCTCACGGGGCCGGCGGCGGGCTGGTAGGCCCGTCCGCCGGCGGGGCGAGCGGCAATTCGGCCCAGACCGCCTTGCCGCCGCTCGCCGTGTGCTCGACGTCGCATTTGCCGCCCGCCTCGGCGGTGAGCATCTTGACCAGCCACAGGCCGCGCCCGCCGATGTCGCCCTCGTCCGCCTCGACGGCCTTGGGGCGGTACGGATGGTCGTCCTCGACGGCGACCCGGATCCAGCCCGCGCCGACGGTGACCTCGACGGCGATCTCCGGGGAGAGCAGTGCGGCGTGCTGCACGGCGTTGGTGACCAGTTCGGAGGCGATCAGCAGCAGGGCGTCCACGACCTCCTCTGCCGCCGGTACGCGCTGCTGGGCGAGCAGGTCCCGGACCGCGTGCCGCGCCTGGGGCACCGAGGACTCCAGTGCCGGCGCGGTGAAGCGCCAGACACCTTCGTACGCGAGCGGGGCGGTCAGCTCCTCGGGGGGTTCGGCCGGTGGTCCGGAAGACATCCTCACGCTTCGAGTGTTGGTTCTGCGCTGGTCCGGACCGACCCGCTGAACAGAAGTCAGCCTCTATCGACGCCTTCTGACCGATAACGAAATCGGTGATCGGCCCTACGACCGTTCCTGGCCCTTTTGTTTCTCGTTCAAAAATTGGCCGGATGAGGCCGGTGGGCTGCCGGAGGCGTCCGGTGCGCCGTCCCGCGCGGTGCCGCGACCGCCCGCCACCATGCCGACGATCCGCCGGCCGCCGACCCCCATCGCGATCAGGCCGAGCCCGTCGAAGAGCAGCGCGAGGGAGAAGAAGCAGCCGATCACATACCGGCTGCTGTGCGGCCAGTCGCCGAGCACCAGCACGCCCAGCAGGATGCCGAAGGCCCCCTGCACCAGCGTCCAGCCGAACTGCGGCCCCCGGACGACCGCGCCGCCGACCAGCCGGAAGACGCCGCCGGTCAGGAACAGCAGCGCGGCGAACATCGTCAGGCCCGCGGCGGCGACCTCCGGCTGCCGGATGACGACCACGCCCGCCGCGATGTTCAGGGCCGCCACGATCACCGCGAGCCAGAAGAAGCTGGAGCCGCGCGACTGGATCGCGTGCAGCAGCCCCACCACGCCGCCGATCAGCAGCAGCCAGCCGAACAGCAGCATCGAGGTGAGGGTCGCGAAGCCGACGTACACCAGGCCCACCAGGCCCGCGAGCACCAGGATCGCGCCGAGCACCGCCAGCCAGGCGAAGCCGCGCCGCAGCTCTCCCGCCTCCCGCGTCCCCGGGGCCGTGCCACGCGCCGAGCGCTTCGAGGATCTGCTTGTGCCGATCATCACCGCCTCCTCACGGACGCCTTTGTCCCGGTATACCCCCTTCGGAACCGGATGGCAGCGCACAGACGCCAGCAGGCCCGGCGCTCGTCATGAGCACCGGGCCTGCTGCGGAAGTAGCGGGGACAGGATTTGAACCTGCGACCTCTGGGTTATGAGCCCAGCGAGCTACCGAGCTGCTCCACCCCGCGTCGGTAGCGCCCACCCTACGGGGCGCCGGGGCCGTACGCCAAATCGCCGGGCAGTCACTTCCCGGTGAGGTGCGCGGTCAGGCGCGACAGCAGGGCGACGCACTCCCGCAGCTGCCGCCGCTCCTCGGGGCCGCATGTGTCGCGGATGGCGGCGTTGAGCGTACGGGCCCGCCGCTCGCGTTCGCGCCGCAGGCGGGCGCGGCCGGCGTCCGTGATGTGCACCAGGAGCTTGCGGCCGTCGCCGGGGTGGGGCTCGGTACGCGCCAGGCCGCCGCCGACGAGGTCTTTCACGGACTTGGCGGCCGACTGGTGCGTGACACCGCGCCGCTGGGCGAGGTCGGCCGTGGTGAGCGGGCCGCCCCGGTCGAGGAAGCCGAGGGCGGCCGCTTCTCCGGGCGGCATGGTGTCCACCGCCCGTACCGCCCGCACCAGCTCGCCGATCGATTGCCGCAGATCCTCGGCCAGCACGTCTTCGGTCAGCACATCGTCGACCGGCATGTCTTCGTCCATGCCCCGCATCCTATCCGGCGTTATGCAACTTAGTTGTACAACTAAGTTGTACAGTTGCTCGTACGCACCCCGCCTGAAAGGCCCCTCCCATGCAGCTCACCAAGTTCGGCCACGCCTGTGTCCGCGTCGAGAAGGACGGTCGTCGCCTGGTGGTCGACCCAGGCGGACTCACCGACCCGGAAGCGCTGGACGGCGCCGACGCGGTCCTGGTCACGCATGAGCACTTCGACCACTTCTCGGAGGAAACGCTGCGCCGGGCGGCCGAGCGCAACCCGCGCCTGCGCGTCTGGACCAACTCCGCCGTCGCCGCGCGGCTGGACGGTCTCGGCACCCGGGTCACCGCCGTCGGGGACGGCGAGACGTTCACCGCGGAGGGCTTCGACGTGCAGGTCCACGGCACCTGGCACGCGGTGATCCACCCCGATGTCCCGCGCGTCACCAACGTCGGGTTCCTCATCGACGGCGCCCTCTTCCACCCCGGGGACGCCCTGACCGTCCCCGGGACGCCCGTCGACACGCTGCTGCTGCCGGTGCACGCCCCCTGGTCCACCACCGGCCACCTGATCGACTACGTCCGCGAGGTCGCCCCGCGGGATGCCTACGCGATTCACGACGGCGCCCTCAACGACGTCGGCACCGCTATGGTCGGCGGCTTCCTGGGAGACGGCGGCCCCGGCGTCCCGGCGCGCTACCACCGCCTGGCCCCGGGTGCATCCGTCCGGATCGGCTGAGCGCCGGACGGGACGCCCGCAGGCCGCCCTCAGCGAACCCGCTCGGTGATGCGCCCCGCACCGACCTCGATCCGGCGGGTGGTGTGCACCGCCTCCAGCATCCGCCGGTCGTGGGTGACCAGCAGCAGCGTGCCTTGGTAGGAGGCGAGCGCGGACTCCAGTTGTTCGATCGCGGGCAGGTCGAGGTGGTTGGTGGGCTCGTCGAGGACCAGGAGGTTGACGCCTCGGCCCTGGAGGAGGGCGAGCGCGGCGCGGGTCCGTTCGCCCGGGGAGAGCGTGGCGGCGGGCCGCAGTACGTGGGCCGCCTTGAGGCCGAACTTGGCGAGCAGCGTCCGTACGTCGGCCGGGGACATCTCCGGCACCGCGTTGCGGAACGCGTCCGCCAGCGGCTCGTCCCCGAGGAACGCGCCGCGCGCCTGGTCCACCTCGCCGACGACGACACCGGGCCCCAGCGCGGCGTGCCCGGCGTCCAGCGGCAGCCGGCCCAGCAGGGCGGCGAGCAGGGTGGACTTGCCCGAACCGTTGGGGCCGGTGACGGCGACCCGGTCCGCCCAGTCGATCTGGAGGTCCACCGGGCCGAAGCGGAAGTCCCCGCGCCGGGCCTCGGCACCGCGCAGGGTGGCCACCACCGCGCCCGCGCGCGGCGCGGCGGCGATCTCCATGCGCAGCTCCCACTCCTTGCGCGGCTCCTCGACGGCGTTGGCGTCCAGACGCTCGATCATGCGCTGGGTCTGCTTGGCCTTGGCGGCCTGCTTCTCGGTGGACTCCGTGCGGAACTTGCGGCCGATCTTGTCGTTGTCGGTGGCCTTGCGCCGGGCGTTCTTGACGCCCTTTTCCATCCAGTTGCGCTGGGTGTGGGCGCGCGCTTCGAGGGCCGCCCTGGTGTCCGCGTACTCCTCGTACTCCTCGCGGGCGTGGCGGCGGGCCCGTTCGCGCTCCTCCAGGTACGCGGCATAGCCGCCGCCGTAGGTGTTGACCTGCTGCTGGGCGAGGTCCAGTTCGAGGACGCGGGTGACCGTACGGGTCAGGAACTCGCGGTCGTGGCTGACCAGGACCGTGCCGGCGCGCAGGCCGGTGACGAACTCCTCCAGCCGGGCCAGGCCGTCGAGGTCGAGGTCGTTGGTGGGCTCGTCCAGCAGGAAGACGTCGTAGCGGGAGAGCAGCAGCGAGGCGAGGGAGGCGCGGGCGGCCTGGCCGCCGGACAGCGAGGTCATGGGCTGGTCGAGGCCGACGGCGAGGCCGAGCTGGGCGGCGGTCTCCTCGGCGCGCTCGTCGAGGTCGGCGGCGCCGAGCGAAAGCCAGCGTTCCAGGGCGGTGGCGTACGCGTCGTCGGCGCCGGGTGCTTCCTCGACCAGTGCCTGGGTGGCGGCGTCCAGGGCCGCCTGGGCCGCGGTGACGCCGGTGCGGCGGGCGAGGAAGGCGCGTACCGACTCTCCCGAGCGGCGGTCCGGCTCCTGCGGGAGGTGGCCGACGGTGGCGGTCGGCGGGCTCAGGCTCAGCCGGCCCTCCTCCGGGGTGTCCAGCCCGGCCAGCAGGCGCAGCAGCGTGGACTTGCCGGCGCCGTTGGCGCCGACCAGGCCGATGACGTCCCCGGGGGCGACCACAAGGTCGAGACCGGAGAACAGGACGCGTTCGCCGTGGCCGGCGGCGAGGGACTTGGCGACGAGGGTGGCGGCGGTGGCAGACATCAGACCGTCGATCGTATCCGGCCCGCTTCCGGGCGGTCGCGCCAATATCCGGTGGCCGCCCCGGACTCCGGCCATCGCCCCGACCCGCAGCAGGCCCGCTCCGGTCTCCGGCCATCACCCCGGCCCTCGGCAGACCGGCCCCGTCCCCGCCGCCCCACCCCTCGGTCGGCCGCCCCGGCCCCCGGCGCCGGCCGTCACCGCGCCATCCGGCGCCCGCCTTACCATCCGGGGCATGGAACCAGGGATCCTCACACGCGTCAGTGGCGGCACGGCGACCGTCACCCTCAGCCATCCCGACAAGCGCAACGCGATGACGACGGGGATGTGGCGGGAGCTGCCGCCGCTGCTGGACCGGCTGGCGGCGGACCGTGCCGTACGGGTGCTGGTGCTGACCGGCGCGGGCGGTACGTTCTGCGCCGGGGCCGACATCGGGTCGCTGCGCGGGTCGGCGGAGGCGGAGAAGGGGCTGGCGACGGCCGCCGAGGAAGCGCTCGCGGCGTTTCCCAAGCCGACGCTGGCGGCGATACGCGGCTACTGCGTGGGCGGCGGCTGCCAGCTGGCGGCGGCGTGCGATCTGCGGTTCGCGGAGGAGGGCGCGCAGTTCGGGGTGCCGCCCGCGAAGCTGGGGATCGTCTACCCGGCCACGTCCACCCGGCGGCTGGTGCGCCTGGTCGGCCCGTCGGCCGCCAAGTACCTGCTGTTCTCGGGCGAGTTGATCGACTGTGCGCGGGCGCTGCGGACCGGGCTGCTGGACGAGGTGCTGCCGGAAGGGGAGCTGGACAAGCGGGTGGCGCGGTTCACCGCCGTACTGGCGAGCCGGTCGCAGCTGACGCAGGCCGCGGCGAAGGAGTTCGCGGACGGTCCGGCGGACGGGGAGCGGGTCGCCCACTGGGAGGCGCAGGCGCACGAAAGCGGCGACACCGCGGAGGGTGTCGCCGCTTTCCTGGAACGCCGGGAGCCGCGTTTCACCTGGTCGGTGAGGTGAATCGAGCGGCTCCCGGCGGGCCGTGCGACGGGCGGACCCCCGTGGGTCAGGTGACCTCGCCGTCCGTCTTGAGGGTCAGGCGTACGTTCGTGTCGGCGGTGCCGTTGTTGGTGACGCAGGCGGTGTAGTCGCCGGCGCCGGGCCAGCCCGCCCAGGTGTCCCGCAGTTCCGCGGCGTACGCGGTGACCAGGCCGGGCGAGCCGGTGCCGGGCACGGTCGCGCCCTGGTACTGGAGCTTGAACTTGGCGCCCTGGCCCGTTGCCCTGCCGTCCGCGCGCACCGTGTGCTGGGCGGACTGCTGTACGCAGCGCTGCTCGCCCGGGTGCAGGGTCCCGCCGTAGAACTGCGAGGCGGCGGCCGGTCCGGCGGCCGACAGGGCCAGTCCGGCGGCCGAGGCGGCGGCGACCGCGACGCCCATGACGGTGGTGGTCCTGCGGTTCATCTTCCTTCGCCCCCTGTGTCGTTGGTGTGCGGCACCCAGGAAGCTAGGCGCGGTGAACGCCCGGAAAGCAGACCGTTACGTGTCCGCTTCACGTCCGATGAGGGTCCGTTGTGGCCGCCGCGGCGACATACTTGACGCGTGACCGACCGGTTGGGCGACCGGCTCGTGACGGCGCGCGAAGAGGGCTTCGTCGGCCGCCGCCGGGAGACCGCGGCCTTCCGCGCGCTGCTGGCCGCCGGGCGCGGCGCGGTGGTGTACGTCCACGGCCCCGGCGGCATCGGCAAGACCACGCTCCTGCACCACTTCGCGCACCTCGCGCGGGGCGCCGGGCGGCCCGCCGTACGGCTGGAGGCGGCCGGGGTGCGCTCCTACGAGGAGGAGCTGACGGAGCGCATTCCGGACCGGCCGGACCTGGTGCTGCTCATCGACGGCCTGGACGACCCGCGGGTGGCGCGCGACACCGTGCACCGCGAGCTGCTGCCCCGGCTGCCCGCCGACGCGCTGGTGGCGCTGGCCGGACGGACGGCGCCGCCGCTGTCCTGGCGCCTGGACCCGGCCTGGCAGGGGCTGTTGCACCTGCTCCCGCTCGGGCCGCTGGACGAGGCGGACAGCCGGGAGCTGCTCACCCGGCGCGGCGTGCCACGCGCCGTCCAGGACCAGGGGCTGGCCTTCACCCGCGGGCACCCGCTGGCCCTCGCGCTGGTGGCGGACGTCGCCGCGC
Source organism: Streptomyces sp. NRRL F-5755 (assembly GCF_001279365.1). Taxonomy (NCBI): domain Bacteria; kingdom Bacillati; phylum Actinomycetota; class Actinomycetes; order Kitasatosporales; family Streptomycetaceae; genus Streptomyces; species Streptomyces sp. NRRL F-5755. The sequence continues at coordinate 8,298 of NZ_LGCW01000258.1, forward strand.
ACGGCGGCGAGGCGGCCGGGGCCGACCCGTCGCCGCAGATCGTACGGGCGCTGCTGGCGAGTCTGCTGGAAGCGGTGCCCACGCCGCTGCACCGGACCGCGCTGGAGGCGTCCTCGCAGGTGCTCTCGACGACCGAGCCGCTGCTGGCCGCGCTGCTCCAGGTGGCCGACGCCCGGCCGTACTTCGACTGGCTGTGCGGGCTGTCCGCGGTGGAGAGCGGGCTGCGTGGGGTGCATCCGCACGATCTCGTACGGGACGCGCTGGACGCGGAGCTGCGCTGGCGCGACCCGGAGCGGCGGGCGGCGCTGCACCGGCGGGCGAGTGCGTACTACCAGCGGCTGTTCACCCAGGAGGACGACCGGGCGCGGCAGCGGGCGGTGCTCGCGGACTTCGCGTATCTGCACCGGGACAGTCCGGTCGTCGGGCCGCTGCTGGAGCCGGTGGCGCGCGGCGCGGCGGGCGCGGCGCGGCTGGACCGGCTGTCCGTCTCGCCGGGCCCGGTCAGCGGCGGTGAGCTGGTGGAGGCGTGCACGATCGCGGCGATCCACGAGGGCATCGAGGCGGCGCGGCTGGTGCACGACTGGTCGCGGCGTCCGGAGGCGGAGACGTACACCGTGCGGGGCCCGGACGGGGTGGCGGCCGGGTTCTACACGCTGATCGAGCTGGGCGGCGCTCCCCCGCCGGACGCGCCGGACGTGCCGGACGATCCGGCGGTACGGGCCGCCCGCGGCTGGCTGGCGGAGCACGGGGAGCTGCGCGGCGGCGAGACGGCGCTGCTGGTGCGGTTCTGGATGAGCCGCGACGAGTACCAGGCCGTCTCGCCCGTGCAGACGCTGATCACCCTGCGGTTGACCCACCACTACCTGACCGACCACAAGCCCGCGGTGACGCTGCTGCCGTTCGCCGACCCGGAGTTCTGGGAGCCGGGCTGCGCGTATGTGGACTTCGCCCGGCTGCCCGCGGCGGACTTCACGGCCGCCGGGCGCCGCTTCGGGATGTTCGTGCACGACTGGCGGCGGGTGCCGGCGCTGGCGTGGCTGGCGATGCTGACCGAGCGGGAGCGGGCCGAGGACCCGTTCACGGTGGTCCCGCCCGCCGCGTCGGACCCGCTGCGGGTGCTGGACCGGGAGGAGTTCGCCGCGGCGGTACGGGACGCGCTGCGCGGGCTCGTACGGGCGGACGGTCTGCGGGACTCGCCACTGCTGCGGACGCGCCTGGTCGCGGGGCGGTGCGCGGCGGGTGAGGCGGGTCCGAAGGAGCGGGTGGCGGCGCTGCGGGAGGCGGTGCGCGCGGCGGCAGCGGCGCTGGAGGCGTCGCCGCAGGACCGCCGGGCCTTCCGGGCACTGCACCACACGTATCTGCGCCCGGCCGGCACCCAGGCGCGCGCCGCGGAGCTGCTGCGCCTGCCGATGACGACGTACCGGCGCCATCTGACCGCCGGCATCGCCCGCCTGACGGAGCTGCTGTGGCAGGAGGAACTGGAGGGTGGCGGGCCGGAGGGTGGCGGGCCGGGGGCCGGTGAGGGCGACCGCTCCGGCGGCCCGCCGGAGGTCAGCCGTCCAGAATGAACCGGCTCCGCTCCCGCATCGCCGCCGTGATCCCGGCGGGCGCCTTCTCGGGCGAGCCCGCGTCGTACGGCGGCTCCGGGTCGTACTCGATGCCGAGCTGGACGGTCTGCGCATGGGTGTCACCGGCGATCCGGCCCACCAGCGCGAGACCCATGTCGATGCCGGAGGACACGCCCGCGGCGGTCACGTACTTGCCGTCGAAGACGACGCGCTCGCCGGTCGGTTCGGCGCCGTGGGCCGGGAGCCGGTCCAGCGCGAGCCAATGAGAAGTGGCGCGGCGGCCCTTGAGGAGGCCCGCGGCGGCGAGGATCAGGGAGCCGGTGCAGACGGAGGTCGTCCAGGTGGTACGGGTGTCCACGGCGCGCAGCCAGTCGTGCAGCGGCCCGTCGTCCATGAGCGCGGCCTGGCCGGTGCCGCCGGGCACCACGAGCACATCCGGTGCGGTGACCTCGGACAGTACGGCGTCGGCGGTCAGCGCCAGGTCGCCGCTGCCGGTGCGGTGCTCGCCGGTGCGCTGGGCCACGAAGACGGTCTCGGCGCCCGGGATGCGGCTGAGGGTCTCGTACGGGCCGATGGCGTCGAGGGCGGTGATGCGGTCGTAGAGGAGGATGGCGATCTGCATGAGGAGCCTTTCGGTGGTGGGCGTGGTGAAGAGGCGGGGCGGTCAGGGGAACGGCGGCGGGGCCACGGGGCGGAAGCGGCGGCGGTATTCGGCCGGGGCGGCGCCCAGCGTGCGCAGGAAGGCGCGGCGCATCGCCTCGGGAGTGCCGTAGCCGCAGCGGCGGGAGATGCCCTCGATGCCGTCGGCGGTGTCCTCCAGGAGGCGCCGGGCGGCCTCCAGGCGCACCCGGTCGACATAGCGGCCCGGGGTCATGCCGACCTCGTCCCGGAAGGCGCGGGCGAAGTGCCGGGGCGACAGGCCCGCGCGGGCGGCGAGGGTTTCCACGGACAGGTCGGCCGCCGGGTTCTCGGTGATCCACTGCTGTACGTCGCGCAGCGGGCGCCGGTCCGCGGTCTGCGCGGCGAGCTGGGCGCTGAACTGGGTCTGGTTGCCGGGGCGGCGCAGGAAGACGACCAGGTGGCGGGCGACGGCCAGCGCGAGGTCCCGGCCGAGGTCCTCCTCCACCAGGGCCAGTGCGAGGTCGATGCCCGCCGTCACCCCGGCGGAGGTGGCCACGTCGTCATCACGTACGTAGATCGGCTCCGGGTCGACCCGTACGGCCGGGAACTCGGCGGCCAGCTCGGCGCACCGGGTCCAGTGGGTGGTCGCCCGCCGGCCGTCGAGCAGTCCGGCGGCGGCGAGCAGGAACGCTCCGGTGCACACCGACACCGTGCGGCGGGCCCGGGGCGCGTGCAGCCGCAGCCAGTCGACCAGGCGGGCGTCGGGTTCGCGGGTCCCCCGCCCGCCGGGCACGAGCAGGGTGTGCGGCGGCCCGGCGTCGGACAGCGCGAGGTCGGGGGTCAGCATCAGCCCGCTGCCCGTACGGACCGGGGCGCCGTCGAGCGAGGCGGTGCGGACCGGGTAGGCGCCGGGCATCCGCAGGGCCGCCTGGGTGAAGACCTCCAGGGGGCCGGTGACGTCGAGGCTCTGCACGCCGTCGAAGAGGACGACCAGCACGTCGCGCTGTTCCATGGCGACCATCCTGCGGGGGTGCCGACGATGGCGGCAATGACGAATTTCCCACCTTTACGGCCATGGGGAGCCCGGTGCGTCCGGGGGCCGGAGCTGTGTTCCGGCGGGCCGGGACTGTGTTCCATCCGGTACGGGACCAAGTACCGCCGGGGCCACGGCCGGGCACCGCCGGGTGCGGGGACTCGTACCACCGGGTGCGGGACCAAGTACCGCCGGGCCCGGGACCAAGTACCGCCGCGCCCAGGGCCACGCGCCGCCGGATCCGGAGCCACGTACCGCCGGATCCAGGACCACGCGCCGCCGTCCCCTGAACCCCGTACCACCGCCCCCGTACCACCATCCCCGGCCGACGGCCGCCGGAAGGCTCCCTGCCCCCTCCCCTCCATACCAACGGGTCGGTAACCTGCGGTCATGACCACCAAGACCTCGCTCCCCGAGCGCGCCGGCCGGCGTTGCCACAACGTCGTCAACCCGCTGCACTCGACCGTCTACTTCTCGCCCGACACCCCCGCCGAATTCGCCGCCCTCGGCATCGAGGACCGCAGTGCCGCCTACTTCGCGGGCCGGGCCGCGGCCCTGGGCGCGGTCGGCGCCGGCACCGTCACGGCGACCTTCTACAACTTCAAGCACGACCTGGTGGCCCGGCACATACCGCAGGTGTGGAAGGTGGCCGCGCCCGAAGAGGTGCTGGCCGCGCGGCTGCGGGCCGCCGACCGCACCCTGCGGCGGCTGCTCGGCGACGCGACGGTGGAGTCACCGGAGATGGCCGAGGCGGCCCGGCTGGCGCTGCGTGCCACCGAGGCGTGCACCCGGCACGCCCGCCCGCTGTTCGCCGCGCACGCCGACCTGCCGGTCCCCGACGCGCCGCACCTGGCCCTCTGGCACGCGGCGACGCTGCTGCGCGAGCACCGCGGCGACGGCCACCTGGCGGCGCTGCTGGACGCCGGGCTGGACGGACTGGAGGCGCTGGTCACCCACACCGCCAGCGACCGCGGCGCGGCCCGCTCCTGGGTGCTGGAGTTCCGCGGCTGGTCGCTGGAGGAGTGGCAGGCCGCCGAGGAGCGGCTGCGCGGACGCGGCTTCCTCGACGCGGCGGGCGCGCTGACCGAGGCGGGCAAGCAGTTGCGCGCGGACCTGGAGGACACCACGGACCGGCTGGACCGAGCTCCGTACGAGCACCTGGGCGCGGAGGAGGTGGCCCGGCTGACCGAACTGGCCACCGGCTTCACGCAGACCGCAGTGGCGGCGGGCGCTTTCCCGGCGGCGCTTCTCGGCAAGGGCTGAGCCGGAGCCCACGACTCCCGGGCGCGCCACGGGAGTTGCTGCACCTCCCGTACCGCATCCCGCGCACCCGGAAAGCAGGTGCGCGGGACGGTCCGCCGCTGCCACGCTGCCCCGATGAACCGTCAAGAGATCTCCCGGATCGCCCACGCCGGCCACCCCATCGCGGCACCGCTCGACGATGACTCGGTACGGCAGCTGCTGGACCACGGCCTGCCGCGCGGTGACGAGCGGGTGCTCGACCTCGGCTGCGGCGGCGGGGAGTGGCTGCTGCGCGCGCTGGCCCGGCATCCGCGGCTGCGGGCCGAGGGCGTCGACATCAGCGCGGAGGCTCTGGCGCACGCCCGTACGGGCCGCAGCCGAACAGGGCGTTACGGACCGTCTCGTCCTCCATCACGAGGACGCCGCGGATTTCCACTCCCCGCACCCGTTCGGCCTGGTGCTCAGCGTCGGGGCCGCGCACGCCTTCGGCGGCCTGCTGCCCACCCTGGCGGCGGCCCGCGCGCACCTGGCTCCCGGCGGGCGGGTCCTGGCGGGCGGGTCCTGGTCGGTGACGGATTCTGGGACCGTACGCCGTCCCCGGAGGCCGTCGAGATGCTGGGCGACTTCGCCGACCTGCCCACCACATTGGAACGCGTCGCCGCCGACGGGTGGACGCCCGTCCACGGGCACATCAGCACCCGCCGGGAACTGGACGCCTATGAGTGGTCCTGGACCGGATCGCTCGCCTCGTGGGCCCTGGACCGCCCCGACGGCCCCGACCGCGGCGAAGCGCTCGCCGTGGCCGAGGCCCACCGTACGGAGTGGCTGCGCGGCTATCGGGACAGCTGGGGATTCGTGAGTCTGGTGCTGCGCCGTACCGACGGCTGAGCGCGGGCCCCGTACGGACGGCCGGGTCCCGGGCACCGGTGCGTGCGGCTTCTCACACCTGGCGACAGCGGCGCGGGGGGCGCGACAGTGCGGCCCGGCAACCTGCACAATGCAGGCTCAAGCAAACGCTGGAAGGCGGGGCAGGAAACAACGTGACGGCATCCACCGAGGCCAACGGGGCGTCCGGGACCATCGGATCCATCGAAGCGAGGATCGCCGGCGAGCTCGGCGTCAAGGAGCGGCAGGTGAAGGCCGCGGTCGAACTGCTCGACGGCGGCTCGACCGTGCCCTTCATCGCCCGCTACCGCAAGGAAGCGACGGAGATGCTCGACGACGCGCAGCTGCGCGCGTTGGAGGAGCGGCTGCGCTACCTGCGGGAGCTGGAGGAGCGGCGGACCGCGATCCTGGAGTCCGTACGGTCGCAGGGCAAGCTGGACGCCGCGCTGGAGGCGCAGATCCGGGGCGCCGAGTCCAAGGCCCGGCTGGAGGACATCTACCTGCCCTTCAAGCCCAAGCGGCGCACCAAGGCGCAGATCGCGCGGGAGGCGGGTCTCGAACCGCTGGCCGACGGCCTGCTGAGCGACCCGTCGGTGGAGCCCACGGCTGCCGCGGCGGCGTTCGTGGACGCGGACAAGGGCGTGGCCGATCCGGCCGCCGCCCTGGAGGGCGCACGGGCCATCCTGACCGAGCGGTTCAGCGAGGACGCCGACCTGATCGGCGAGCTGCGCGAGCGGATGTGGGCGCGTGGGCAGGTGGCCGCGAAGGTGCGCGAGGGCAAAGAGGAGGCGGGCGCGAAGTTCGCCGACTACTTCGACTTCGCGGAGCCCTTCACCGCGCTGCCCTCGCACCGCGTGCTGGCCATGCTGCGCGGCGAGAAGGAGGAGATCCTCGACCTGTCGCTGGAGCCGGAGACCGAGCCGGTCGAGGGCATCACGTCGTACGAGCAGTCCATCGCCCGCAAGTTCGGCATCGCCGACCGCGGCCGGCCTGCCGACAAGTGGCTCCAGGACACCGTCCGCTGGGCGTGGCGCACCCGCGTCCTGGTCCACCTCGGCATCGACCTGCGGCTGCGGCTGCGGCAGGCCGCCGAGGACGAGGCGGTACGGGTCTTCGCGGCCAACCTGCGCGACCTGCTGCTGGCGGCACCGGCCGGCACCCGCGCCACGATGGGTCTGGACCCCGGCTTCCGTACGGGCGTGAAGGTCGCCGTCGTCGACGCGACCGGCAAGGTGGCCGCGACGGAGACCATCTACCCGCACGTGCCGCAGCAGAAGTGGGACCAGTCGCTGGCCACGCTGGCGCGGCTGGCCCGGGAGCACGACGTCGAGCTGATCGCGATCGGCAACGGCACCGCGTCCCGCGAGACGGACAAGCTGGCCGCCGACCTGATCGCGGCGCAGCCCGAGCTGAAGCTGACGAAGGTGATGGTCTCCGAGGCGGGCGCCTCGGTGTACTCCGCCTCCGCGTTCGCCTCGCAGGAGCTGCCGGACCTGGACGTGTCGCTGCGCGGCGCGGTCTCGATCGCGCGCCGCCTCCAGGACCCGCTGGCCGAACTGGTCAAGATCGATCCGAAGTCGATCGGCGTCGGCCAGTACCAGCACGATCTGTCCGAGGTGAAGCTGTCGCGCTCGCTGGACGCGGTGGTCGAGGACTGTGTGAACGGCGTCGGCGTGGACGTGAACACCGCGTCCGCGCCGCTGCTCTCCCGCGTGTCCGGCATCGGCTCGGGCCTGGCCGAGAACATCGTCGCGCACCGCGACGCCAACGGCCCCTTCCGCACCCGCAAGGCCCTCAAGGACGTGGCGCGGCTCGGCCCGAAGGCGTACGAGCAGTGCGCGGGCTTCCTCCGTATCCGCGGCGGCGACGACCCGCTGGACGCCTCCAGCGTGCACCCGGAGGCGTACCCGGTGGTGCGCCGGATGGTGAAGACGGCGGGCGGCGAGGTGTCCTCGCTGATCGGCAACACGGCGGTGCTGCGCTCGCTGAAGCCCGCCGACTTCGTCGACGACTCCTTCGGCCTGCCGACCGTCACCGACATCCTCCAGGAGCTGGAGAAGCCGGGCCGCGACCCGCGTCCGGTCTTCAAGACGGCCACCTTCAAGGAGGGCGTGGAGAAGATCGGCGACCTGGAGGCGGGGATGCTCCTGGAGGGTGTGGTGACCAACGTCGCCGCCTTCGGGGCGTTCGTGGACGTCGGTGTCCACCAGGACGGCCTGGTGCACGTCTCCGCGATGTCCAAGACGTTCGTCAAGGACCCGCGCGACGTGGTCAAGCCGGGTGACATCGTGCGCGTCAAGGTGCTCGACGTGGACATCCCGCGCAAGCGGATCTCGCTGACGCTGCGCCTGGACGACGAGCCGGGCAAGGGCGGCGGCGCGGCCGACGGCGGGCAGCGCGCGGGCGGCCCGCGCGAGGGCCGCCGCGGCGACCGGCCGGACCGCGGCGACCAGCGGCGCGGCGGCACGCCCCGGCAGCGCCAGAGCGGCGACCGCCGCGGCGGCCCCCGCGACGCGGCCCCGGCAAACGGCGCCATGGCCGACGCGCTGCGGCGGGCGGGACTGCTGGGCAAGGAGAACGGGGGACGCTGAGCCGGGGGCGGCCGGGGCCGGCGGATGCCGGTCCCGGCCGTACGGGGTGCGGGGCGCGCTCGGTTGTAGGGGGTGCGGGTCATGCTCTGGCGTATGGGGCGAGCCGTGTCCGGTCCTACGGATCGCGAGCCGTGTCCGGTTGTACGAGTTTCGGGCCACGCCGGGCAGGGATTCCGGTTCGCACCCTGGCGTACGGGGTGCGGGGCGCGCCCAGCCGTTGGGGTCGCGAGCCGTACCCGGCCGTAAGGGTGCCGGGCCATGTCCGGCCGCACAGGTCTCGGGCCACATCCGGCCGCAGCGATTCCGGTTCGCTCCCTGGCGTACGGGGTGCGAGGCACGCCCAGCCGTAGGGGACGCAAGCCGTACCCGACCGGACAGCTTCCGGGCCATGTCCGGCCGCACAGGCTTCGGGCCACGTCCGGCCGTAGGGAGTTCCGGGTCGCACCCTGGCGTACGGGGTACGAGGCGCCCCCAGCCGTACGCCGTACGGATTGCGAGCCGTACCCGGCCGGTACGCAGCCCGGGTAGCGCCCGGCTCGGGAGACCGCGGCCCGGCGGACCGGCCGGGTCACGACGGGCGGCCCGTACGGATCACTCCGGCGCGTCCTCGCGCGGTACCGGGCCGGGGCCCTTCCGCTGCCGCCCGGCGTCCGGCTTCGCCACATGGCTGACCCACCGGCCGTTCTCCTCGGAGACGTAGCTCTCCTCCGCGGGGGCTTCCCTGGCGCTGCGCTCACGGGAGGCGGGGGCGTCCTCCCGCGCCGCGCGCTGTGCCCTGCGCTCCCGCTCGGGGCGGTCCTTCGACATGTCATCACCCGTGCTCATGTCACCCATGCCGGCTCCCTGCTCACGCTTCGGTCGATGGTCCGGTGGCGCCCGGCGGTGCCGCCCGGCTCCTCCAGTACCGCACCGGCCCGGCTCCGTCGGCATGCCCGGCGTGCCAAGCGGGTGGCGGCCGGGGGCAGCCGCCCGGCGCCCGTCGGCGGCACGCCTACCCGCCGGCGGCCGGTTCAGGCCGCCCCCGCGACGCCGTTACGCCGCTCCCGCGAAGCCCCGCAGGTGTTCCAGTTCGGCGGCAACGTCCGTGAGCGTCGCGCAGCCCGGTACGGGCGGGATCTGCGCGGCGAGCGCGGGCGGGCCCGGGCGCCCCGGGTCCTCCAGGGCGTCCGCCATCGCGGTCAGCGCCTCGCACAGCCGGCGCGCCTCCTGCGGAGTGGGGCGGCGGGCGCCGTGGTCGAGCCGTACCGCGCAGGCCGTCGCCGCGTCCACGATGCGCTCGGCGGCGGTGACGACGGTGAGCCAGTCGGGGTTGCGGCCGCGCGCCGCGACGAGTTCGGCGGCGGCGGTCTCGGCCGCCGCGCGGGCCTCCCCCAGCGCCCGGTAGGCCGCCCGGCGCCGCACCAGGCGCTCGCCCCGGTCGTGCCCCGGCTCGGTCCGCAGCACTTCTCCCAGGTACGTCTCGGTGGCGCGCAGCGCGGCCGTCACCTTGTGGCCGACGCGGCGGCGCGGGTCGGCGAGCCGCGGCAGATGGCCGACGACGAGGACCAGGGCGCAGGCGGCCGAGGTGTCCACGATCCGCTCCAGCGCGGCCTGCGGATCGCCGCTGACGTGCACGAACGACAGCACCATCAGCGTGATCGCGACGGTCTGCAGCGCGAAGTGGCGGGTGGCGAACGGCAGCAGCGCGCCGCCCGCGCCGGCCACCAGCGCGGGCCACCACCAGCCGTCCAGCAGGGCCCCCGCCGCCGCGAAGACCAGCACACCGGCGACGGTCCCGGCGAAGCGGTTGACCGTACGGGAGAACAGCGGTCCCAGATCGGGCTTGACGAGGAAGGTGGCGGTGGCGGGCAGCCAGTACCAGTGCTCGGCGCGCAGCGCGAGGGCCACCGCCGCGCTCACCGCGATGCACAGGCCGACCCGGAGCCCGTAGTCGCGGCCGGCCGGCCCGAACATGCTCCGGCCGCGCCGGACGGGCGGGGCCTCGGACCGGAGCTTGCGCGGCTCTCCGGACTTGAGCTGATCTCCGGACTTGCGCCGCGCTCCGGGCTCGCGCCGATCCTCGGGCTCGCGCCGGTCTTCGGACCCACGTCCGGGCTCGCGCTCGTCCGGCCGTACCGCCCCCGAGATCACCGCTGGCCCCCCGTCGGCCCCGGCGGCGTCCACCGGCTCCGTACGGGCGAAGACCAGCGCCGCGTCCAGCAGCGCGCGGTCGAAGGCACCGCGCGCCGGTGAGCTGGTCTCCGGCGCGGAGAGGCGGCCCGGCGGGCGGCCGGTGCGCAGTGCTTCGGCGAAGCGGCGCGGGCCCTCGGCGACCCGGGCCGGCAGCGGCCGGGCCTCCCACAGCAGCGCGACGCTGGCCTCGCACAGCGCGGTCGCGGCGGCCAGCCGCTCGGCGAGCAGCCGTTCGCCCGGGCTCGGCCGGCGGCGCAGCAGACGGCGCAGGCGCAGGGCCTCGTCGGCGCGGTCGAGGGCGGCGGTCAGGCGGCGCCGGGCCGCTTCGGCGCCCGGCCCGCCGACGGCGTCGAGGGCGTCCGCGAGCGCGTCGAAGACGGTGGCGACGGCCGCCCGCTCACCGCTGAGCGGCCCGCCGGCCGGGCGGGGCGGGTGGAACACCAGGCGCAGCAGGAGCAGCCACAGGCAGCCGGCCAGCAGGTAGAGGGCCTTGAGCCATGGGGCGCCGGACAGCGGCATGCCCGCGCCCAGGATGGTGCTGGCCAGCATCTGCATGCCCGCGTTGGAGCGCACCGGTCCGGCGACGCTGCCCGCTCCCGAGACGAAGCCGACGGCGAACAGCGCGGGGACCACCCACCAGCCCGCGCCGACGGTCTGCAACGTGGCGCCCATCAGCATGCCGAACGCCGACGCGAGGGCGGGCAGGCCGATGTGCACGATGCCGCGGCGCCGGGTGCCGGGCCGGTCGTTGACGCCCGCGAGCATGGAGCCGAGCCCGGCCAGCACACCGGCCGCCGGGTGGCCGGTGGCCAGGCCGGCGGCGAGCAGCGGGCCCGCGCACAGCGCGCCGCGTACCACGGCGGCCCAGGGGACGGGCAGCCGCTGCCAGCGCAGGGGGTGGGCGAGCCAGGTGGGCACGGCGCGCGGGGCGCGGGGCATGGGCCTCCTTGGTGCGGCGGATGACGGTGTACGGGAAACGTAGGGGTACGTACCCGGATGGAACGGGACATACTGTCCCGTACAGGGCCGGGCGGGTTCCGGTACGCGGATCGGGGGCAGGTGTCCGAGGGGCGTCATCGGCCGACGGTGCTGACATCCAGCTTACGGTCCTGTTTGTACGGATCAGGACGTACGGGTTACGGGGATGTCAAGATCACATTCAGCCGTACCGAACGGCGCCCGGCCCCACGCCTGCCCGCCCCATCCGGCCCTACTCCCCCGCCACCTCCGCCACCAGCACGCTCCCGCTCGTCCGGGCGACCACGTACGCCGTGCCCTTCGTCGCCCGCGCGTCCACCGCCAACCGGTGGGTGCCCGCTTCCACTTGTCCCGCGAACAGCTCGGCCGTCCGGGTGCGCGCGAGGCGGTCCACGCGGTACGCGGTGAGGGTGACCCCGCACGGCACGGCGGTCTCGACCGTGACCTCGCCGCGCGTGGCCGCCAGCCGCAGCAGCCGCCGCTGGTCCTGCGGACAGCGGTCCAGGGCCTCTTCGATCCGCGCGACGAGCAGCGGGACGACCGGCACCGGCAGGTCCACGAAGACCGCCGAGGAGCCCGCCGCCGCGAACGCGGCGCGCACCGCGGCCCGCTCCGCCCCGCCCACCGCGCTGCCGAAGGCCACCGCCCCGTAGGACCGCAGTTCGTCCGGCGAGGCGCCCGCCGCGTCCCGGGTGATCTCCGCGCCGATGCCGATGCCGCGCAGGGCCGCGGCCAGCCGGGCGGGCAGCGCGACCCGCTGTCCGACGAGCAGGACCCGCCGGGCGGTCGCCGCGCCGTGCGCCGGGCCGCCGTCGGACAGCAGGCGTTCCAGCGCGGCCCGGTACTGCGCGCCGTCGAAGCGGAACGGGCCGACGCCCGGGTAGCCGTCGCGCCCCAGGTCCGCGGTCTCCCCGGTCTGCCAGGCGAAGTCCCGCCATACCACGTCCGCGCCGTCGCGCTCGATGACGGCGGTGACCGCGCCGCACTCCAGCCCCTCGCACTCCGGGCAGCCGTACAGGACGTAGCGTCCGCCGGCGAGCGGGGCGTCCTCCTCCAGGAGCAGCCGCCGCACGTGCGCGGTGAACAGGGAGGGGCCGAGGTCGGCGGCGAGCGGGGAGACCGCGTCGAGGTCCGCCAGGCGCAGCAGCAGCGGTCTGCCGTCCACGATGAAGTCCCAGAAGTCGCGGTGGACTTCGTACGCGCCGTTGGACAGGACGGCGCCGGCGCGCGTCGCGGGGGCCAGTCCGAAGGTCGCGTGGTGCGCAGACATGTCCTGAGTATCCCCACGCAACGGGCGCCAAGTGCCCGGCTGCGGCAAAACCCTTGGAGGGGCCCATTCCGCGTCCCTCCGGCATTCTCCTCGCGACGGCACGCACCGGCCGTTGCGGGCTTCCGTCCGCCGCCGCCCCGCCGCACCCGTCGCCCCCGGGCGGCACAGCGGATAGCGTCCTGGGCATGACGACGAGCGATGTGATCGTGATCGGCGGCGGGGTGCTCGGCCTGACGGCCGCCGTCGCGCTGGCGGAGGGCGGGCGCGGGGTGCGGGTCGTCAGCCGCGATCCGGCCCGGGACACCACCTCCGCGGTCGCGGGCGGGCTGTGCTGGCCCTATCGGGTGCGGCCCGAGGAACGGGCGGTGGCCTGGTCCGTACGCTCCTTCCACGTGCTCGCGGAGCTGGCGGAGCGCCCGGCGGAGACCGGCGTGCGCATGGTCACCGGCACCATGGCCGACGAGCCCGGCGCGGCGCCGGAAGCCGGTTCGGACGGCTGGCACGCGGCCGTTCCGGGCCTGCGGCGGGCCACGCCGGACGAGCTGCCGCCGGGCTACGGCTCGGGGTGGCGCGCGCGGATGCCGCTGGTCGACATGCCGTCCCACCTGGGCTACCTGGAGCGGCGGTTGGCGGCGGCGGGCGGCACGGTGCAGCGGCGGCCGGTGACCTCGCTCGCGGAGGCGGCGCGGGAGGCCGGCACGGTCGTCAACTGCTCCGGGCTGGGCGCCCGCGAGCTGGTCCCGGACGTGGCGGTCCAGCCGGTGCAGGGACAGCTGGTGATCGCGGAGAACCCGGGCATCGAGGAGTGGTTCGGGTCGGCCGGCGAGCACGCCGGGACCACGACGTACATCCTGCCGCAGCCGTACGGGGTGGTGCTCGGCGGTACGGCTCGCGAGGGCGCCTGGTCGCGGGAGCCGGACCCGGCGACCGCCCGCGCGATCGTGGAGCGCTGCGCGCGCGTCCACCCGAAGCTGGCGCACGCCCGCGTCCTGGCCCACCGGGTGGGCCTGCGCCCGGCGCGCACCTCCGTACGGCTGGAGACGGAGCGGCTGCCCGGCGGCGCGCTGTGCGTGCACAACTACGGGCACGGCGGGGCCGGGGTGACGGTGGCGTGGGGCTGCGCGGACGAGGTGGTGCGCCTGGCCGGGGGCCGTACGGCGTGAGCAGGGGGCCGGTGTGCACCGGCCCCCTGTGGATCAGCTGTGTGGCCGCCGCTACGGCTTGCCCTCCTCGGCGGTCGCGGCCGTACCGCCCGTCCCCGCGCCGGCGCCGTTGCCCGGCCCGATGCGGATCTCGAAGTCGCCGTCGTAGCGCTCGTGGCCCGCGATGACGGCCAGTTCGACGACCTCCTCGCCCTTTTGCCCGCGGACGATCAGCGGGTCGCGGCGCAGGTCCTTCATCAGCGCCCAGCACATCGCGATCATCACCAGGGTGAAGGGCGCCGCGACCAGGATCGTCAGGTTCTGCAGTCCGGTGAGCGCGTCGCCCGACCCGCCGCCGATCAGCAGCATGATCGCGGCGACCGCGCCGGTGACCACGCCCCAGAAGACCACCACCAGCCGGGACGGTTCGAAGGAGCCCTTCTGCGACAGCGTGCCCATGACGATGGACGCGGCGTCCGCGCCGGAGACGAAGAAGATTCCGACCAGGATCATCACCAGGATGCTGGTGACGGTGGCCACCGGGTACTGGTGCAGCACGTCGAAGAGCTGCCCCTCCGACGTGGTCTCGCCGGAGAGCTTCTTGGTGTCCTGGAGGTGCATGGCCGAGCTGCCGAAGACCGCGAACCACAGCAGACTGACCACGCTCGGCACCAGGATCACGCCGCCGATGAACTGCCGGATGGTGCGCCCGCGGCTGATCCGGGCGATGAACATGCCGACGAACGGCGTCCAGGAGATCCACCACGCCCAGTAGAACACCGTCCAGCTGCGCAGCCAGTCACCGACCTTGTCGCCGCTGCTCGCCTCCGTGCGGCCGGCGAGCTGCGGCAGGTCGCCGATGAAGGTGCTGACGGAGGTCGGCAGCATGTTCAGGATGAGGATGGTCGGCCCGACCACGAACACGAAGACGGCCAGGATCAGCGCCAGCACCATGTTGATGTTGGACAGCATCTGGACGCCGCGGGCGATGCCGGAGACCGCCGACAGGACGAAGGCGACCGTCAGTACGGCGATGACGACGACCAGCAGGGTGGTGCTGACACTGTCCATCCAGCCCAGCACCTTGATCCCGCTGCCGATCTGGAGCGCGCCGAGGCCCAGGGAGGCCGCCGAGCCGAAGAGCGTGGCGAAGATGGCGAGGATGTCGATGACCTGCCCGCCCCAGCCGTTGGCCCGCCGTGTGCCGATCAGTGGCGTGAACACCGCGCTTATCGTCTGCCTTCTCCCCCGCCGGAAGCAGCTGTACGCGATGGCCAGGCCCACGACCGCGTAGATCGCCCATGGGTGGAGGGTCCAGTGGAAGAGCGTGGTGGCCATGGCCGTGTCCATGGCCTGCGCGGCATCCTTGGGGTCGGTGCCCGGGGGCGGCGTGCCGAAGTGCCCCAGCGGCTCGCTGACGCCGTAGAACATCAGGCCGATGCCCATGCCCGCGCTGAACATCATCGCGACCCAGGACACCGTACGGAACTCCGGCTCCTCCCCCTCCTTCCCCAGCGTGATCCGCCCGTACTTGCTGACGGCCAGCCAGATCGCGAAGACGACGAAGCCGGAGGCGGAGAGCACGAAGGCCCAGCCGCCGTTCTTGATGATCCAGTCCAGCATCGTCGAGGAGGCGCTCTTCAGCGACTCGGTGGAGGTGGCGCCCCAGGCGATGAAGGCGAGGGTGAGCAGCGCGGTGACGCCGAAGACCACGCGGTCGGTCTGTGGAGGGCCGGTGCGGTGCGGTGCGCCGGGGAGGTCCGGCGCGACCGTCGCACCTCCCCCGCCGCCCGTGTCCTTGTCTGATTCCGACACGTGTCGACCTTTCAATCGGCCAGTTTTTCCCTACCCGTTACCCCCTACCACACGGTGGGAAGCGTTCAGCAGCCCTTGAGCGGGGTCGCGGCCGTAAGGTGATATTCGGCCCGGCCGTCCAGCAGCAGCGGGACGAGTGCGCGCAGCGACTGGCGCAGCGGGACCACGGCGCCGCCCCGGCCGTCCCGCCGCAACGCCACGCCGTGCAGCGCCAGTTCATCCCTGACCTGGGCGTACTGCCGGCTGTCGAGACGGTAGGCGCACGGCGGGTCGCGCAGGATCTTCTCGGCCGCGGGCGGTTCATTGTCCGCGCCGCCGAGGTACACCGGCCCCCGGTCGGCGTAACCGGCCAGCCGGGCGCGGGCGGTGGCGGACTCGATCCGGGCCCGGCGTTCGGTGGTGAAATCGAACAGCCCGCGCAGGGCGGTTCGTTGCGAGGTGACCCGGCGGCGGTTGTTCAGCGCCGGGTCGGCCTTCTCGGCGTCGGTCAGCGCGTCGACCCGGGTCTCCACGAGCAGCCCTACGGAGTTCTTCACCCCGGCGGTGTTGCGCAGGATGCGCTCCTGGCCGTCACCGGCCACCTGCTTGACCGGCTCGCCGGTCTCCGGGTCGGTCCAGATGCCGTAGATCCCGGTGCTGAAGCCCGCCCCGGCGGCCGCGGGCCGCACGTACCGCTCGGACAGGGCGGTGGACTCCCCGTGCACCGCACGCGCGGTGTTCAGGTTGCGCGGCCACAGGGACAGCAGGTCCTTCGTGTAGTAGGGCACGACGGGCGTGTACTCGTGCAGGTCGTAGACGATGTCCGGGCGGTAGTCGCGCTGTACGGCGGCCATCGCCCGCGCCTCGGCGGTCTTCAGGGCGAGGTGGTCGCGGTTGATGTCCACCCCGGCGGAGTTGCCGCGGGTGTCCGCGGCCCGGCCGTCCGGGTTGGCGGTCGGCACGACCAGCACGCTGGTGCGCTCCAGGAAGCGCCGGGTGGCCCGGTCTCCGGCGAAGGCCAGGTCGCGGACGGTGGACAGGCACGCCTCGCGCCCGGACGGCTCGTCGCCGTGCTGCGAGCAGATGAGCAGCACCGTGGTGCCGTGCCGTGCGGCCTCGGCGCTCCTCGGTGCCGGTGCGCCGATCCGTACGAGCCGGATCGGGCGGCCCTGCGCGGTGGTGCCGATCCGGTCCGTGCGGACCCGGTCGCTCGCCCGGTCCACGGCGGCGAGGAAGTCCCGCTCTTCGGGCTGGGTGGTCCAGCGGGCACCCTTGCTGGTCTCGAAGCCGGTGCGGGGCAGGTCGGCACCGGCCGCCCCGGCGGGTGCCGAGGCCAGCAGGGTCGTGGTGAGCGCGGCGGCCAGCGCCGCGCAGGCGAGGCCGCGGGAGAGGGGATTCACGAGGGGGTGCCTCCGGTGTCGGTCGGTGGGGCGAACGGTGGAGGAGGGTGCGGGCGTCGCGGCTGCGGTACGGAGGGCCGGACGCGGTACGGGGCGGCGGGGCCGGGGCGCGGTGCCCCGGCCCCGCCGGGCCTGTCAGCGCGTACCGGGTATGCGGCTCGGTACGGGCGGCTCGACGCCGGTCAGCGGCGCCGGGGCCACGCGGGCCGGTCCGCCGGCACCGGCCGTGGCGGCGGCCAGCGCCTTGTTCCCGCCGACGACGGGCAGGCGGGCGGCGGTGCGGGCCAGGTCGAGGGTCAGGCGCGGGGTGGTGGACGGCGGGTCGATCAGCCCGGCGTCCGTACCGGCGATGATGAGCGCGAGCCGGTGCCCCGCGGGGACGACATGGTCGCTGGCGGCCAGGTCGAGGGTGATCGTGTAGCGCTTGCCGGGGGTCAGCGGGCGGCCCTTGCCGGGGTCGGCCCAGTTGCCCAGATCGGCCCAGCCGCGGCTGAAGACGGTGTGGCCGACATCGGCCGTGTCGGCCTTGGTCTCCTTGTAGCAGGCACTGTCACCGGCGGTGCTCGCGCCCCAGCAGGTGCGGTCGGCGAGGGTGGTGATGCCCTCGCCCGCGGCGCCGTAGTTGCGGATGGTGTCGGGGCCGAGGTCCACCAGGACCGCGGAGAGATGGGCGGTGGAGGTGCTGGGCGTGGCGGTGACGGTGACCTTGCCGGAGCCGGACAGCCGCAGCGGCTCGGCCAGCGGCTTGGTGGTGAATCCCGCCTTGGCGGGGGTGGACGTGTCGATCTGCGCGGCCCAGTCCTGCTCGTTCAGGCTCGGGTCGTCGGTGAAGGTCTCGGTGGCGCCCTGCGGTGCGCGCCAGGTGCCGAGTTCGCCGACGCCGGGCGCGGTCCCGTTGCGCGGCCGTACGGTGGTGGCCGACGTGCCGGCCGCGGGCCAGACGCGGTCGGTGGTCCACCGGTCGGGCGCGCGCTCGATGTCGGCCATCGGCTCCTCGTCGATGCCGTTCTCGTAGCCCATCAGGTAGTGGTCGAACCAGCGGTGCAGGGTGGGCACCCAGTCCGACCGGCGGAAGTCGAACGGGTCGACGTGGCCGGTCTGGGAGAGCCAGACCTTGCGCTCCACGCCGTTCTCGGCGAGCGCGTCCCACCACTGGCCGAAGTGCTTGGTGCGGACGTTGAGGTCCTGCATGCCGTGGACGGCGAAGACGCTGGCGGTGACGTTCTCCGCGTCCTTGACGTAGTCGCGCTCGGTCCACAGCGGGGTCCAGTCGCCGGTGCGCGGCGCGCCTTCGGCGAGCTTCTTCTGCATGGCCGCGCAGCGCAGGCGCGCCTCGGGGCTCTCGACGCGGTCGGCGAGCCGGTCGGGGCCGGAGTTGTACAGCGGTGCGCCCTTCGCGAAGTAGTAGTCGTACCAGGAGGAAATGGCGGCGATGGGCACGATCGTCTTCAGGCCCTCGACGCCGGTGGCGGCGACGCCGTTGGCGATGGTGCCGTCCCAGCTCTTGCCGATCATGCCGGTGTCGCCGTTGGACCACGAGGCGGTGACGCGTTTCCCGCCGGTACGGGAGTCGTAGGCGCGGCCCCGGCCGTTGAGCCAGTCGACCACGGCGCGCGCCGACTGGATGTCGGAGCGCCCGCCCACGTCCACGCAGCCGTCCGAGCGGTTGGTGCCGGCCAGGTCGACCAGCACCGTCGCATAGCCGCGCGGCACGAAGTAGTTGTCGTAGAAGAGCGGGAACCGCACCGGCCGCCCGGCGCTGTCATAGGTCTTCTTCTGGCTCTCGTTGCCCCGCCCGCAGCAGGAGTAGTACGGGCTGGCGTCCATGATCACGGGGACCCGGCGGCCCCGCTGCGCGGGCTCGCGCGGCCGCACGATGTCGACGGCGACCCGGTCGGTCCGCCCGTCCGAGTCGCCGTCGATCCGCGTGTCCACCCAGACCGATTCGCGTATCGCGCGGTCGTAGGAGTACACGGGTCTGGACTCGGCGGGCGCGGCCCGTGCGGCGGACACCGGGCCGACGAGCGAGGACAGCAGGGCGGCCACGACCGCCGTCACGAGCGCTTTCCAGGGGATGCGGGTGATCCGCGCGCTATTGGTCACGGGCGGACGGTAGCGCGGGGGAACTCCTGTGCGTAAGAGTGCGCGAGGCGGCGGGAGGGGACGCGGGGGCGGTCGTGCCGGGCGTGGTGACCGGCCTGTGACGTGCTGATGTCGGTCATGTGTCAGATGCGGCCATGGACATGACGGGTGGCTTCCGAGTACATAAGGTCTGAGCAACTGAAGAGATGACGACCCGAACGGGCTCACCTCCCCTACACGCTGGAGGATTTCGTGCGTCACAGACTCATCGTTCCGGGTGCGGCCGCCCTCAGCCTGCTGCTGGCGATCCCGGCTTCCGCGGCCAGTTACACACCCGGCGCTCCGGGCGCGGGCGACTCCTACTACCCCGAGAGCGGCAACGGCGGGTACGACGTCTCCCACTACGACCTGCGCCTGAAGTACCAGCCGAAGACGGACCTGTTGGAGGGCACGGCGACGCTGCTCGCCACGACCACCCAGGACCTCAGCCGCTTCAACCTGGACTTCGGCCTGAAGGTCAGCGAGATACGCGTCAACGGCAAGAAGGCGGCCTTCGCCACCTCCGGCAAGCACGAGCTGGAGGTCACCCCGGCCGCGCCGCTGCCGAAGGGCAAGCAGATCAGCGTCGTCGTGCGCTACGCGGGCAAGCCGTCCGAGCTGAAGATCGACGGTTCCTCCAACTGGCACCGCACGCCGGACGGCGGCGTGATCGCGCAGGAACCGGACGCCGCCGTGTGGTGGTTCCCCAGCAACGACCACCCGACCGACAAGGCGACGTACGACATCTCCGTCTCGGTGCCGGACGGCAACCAGGCGCTCAGCAACGGCGTCCTGCTGTCGAAGACCTCCAAGCTCGGCTGGACGCGCTACAACTGGCGCTCGGACAAGCCGCAGGCGACGTACCTGACCACGCTCGCGGTCGGCAAGTTCGACGTCACCCAGGACACCACGGCCAACGGTCTGCCGGTGATCACCGCCGTCAGCAAGGACCTCGGCTCCTACGAGGGCTCGGCGCGCGCGAGCATCGAGCGCACCACCGAGGTCACGGAGTGGCTGGAGTCGGTCTTCGGCCCCTACCCGTTCAACTCCGTCGGCGGCTACGTCCCGAACGTCAAGGCCGGGTACGCGCTGGAGACCCAGACCCGCCCGTTCTACGGCAAGGAGGCGTTCGCCAACGGCACCAACGTCTCCGTGGTGGTGCACGAGCTGGCGCACCAGTGGTACGGCGACAGCGTGTCCGTCAAGGACTGGAAGGACATCTGGGTCAACGAGGGCTTCGCCCGCTACAGCCAGTGGCTGTGGTCGGAGAAGGAGGGCGAGGGCACCGGTCAGGAACTGGCCGACTACGTGTACGCCCAGCACCCGGCCGACGACCCGTTCTGGAAGGTCAAGCCGGGCGACCCGGGCCCGGACAACCAGTTCCACGGCGCGGTCTACGACCGGGGCGCGCTCGCCCTCCAGGCGCTCCGCAACGAGGTCGGCGACCAGGCGTTCTTCGGGCTCCTGAAGTCCTGGCCGACCGACAAGAAGTACGGCAACGCCTCGGTGCACGACTTCGTGGCGTACGCCGAGCGCAAGACCGGCAAGCCGCTGGCCGGTCTGTTCGACACCTGGCTGTTCCAGCCGTCCAAGCCCGCTGCCGCGGCGGCGAAGAAGGCCCTCGGCGCCCGCTCGGCCGCCCCGGCCAAGGCCGTCGCCCAGCCGAAGTCCTGGAAGTCGATCCAGGCGACGAACCACGTGCACGACCACGGACACGGCCACTGATCCATGAGCCGGCGGGGCCCGGCGCGGCGCGCCGGGCCCCTTTCGTCCGTGCTCGGCCGCCCTAACCGGCCTTTTCCAGCTTCCAGTAGGCGAATTCCTTGCCGAAGTTCGGCAGAATGGTGTTGAAGGCGTAGAGCCAGCCCTTGCTGCCGGTGCCGTACACCAGGTAATTCTCGTACGACTTGAACAGGGCGCCCTGGCCGCCGGATTCCGGCACCCACACGTGCGCGTCGCCTTCCTGGACCAGCTTGACGCCGTTCCCGACGGCCTGCAGATAGCTGTATCCACCCCAGTTGCTCGACGTCATCTCGATGGTGAAGCCGGAGCCCTTGGTGTGGAAGACCACCGGATAACCCTTGTTGCCGCGGTCGTTCGCGAGCAGACAGTAGTCCCAGTTCATATAGGGTTCCCGGCTGATCCCCCGGTCGCTGCCGTCGTTGAGCACCATGTGGTAGCGGATCTCAGGGGTGATGTCGACCGCCATTGCGGCCCCCTTTCCCTGCCGCGCCGTCTTCCGCGGCAACGGCCCGTCCCTTCGGCTGACCGTGTTCATGCTTCCGGCCGCCGAGGGGCGCGTCCATGCCGTCCCGTCCGTAGCGGGCGCCGTGCGGCGGCATTTCGGCCCGCGCCCTTCCGGCCACACCGGCAGCGACCGGCTGACGGGCGGCTTCCGCATGGCCGCCGTGGCCGGAACGCCCCGGTGCAGAGCGACCGAAAATATGGCGGCGGCACATGAACTTTTCCGGCATCACCCGCACCTCACGTGTCACGGCTTGTACATTCCGGCATCACGCGGAGGTTACTCAGAAGTAAGTGCGCCTGATTCACTGTGCGGCGGCCCGCCACCCCACCCATTCGACCGGGAGATTCCATGCCGCACCGCAGCCCCCGCCGCCGCCACCGAGCCGCGACCGGCGCGACGCTGGCCGCCGTACTGGCCGCGACGACGCTCGCCGCCACGGCCCCCGTGGCACAGGCCGCTCCGGCGCCGGCCGCCGCGCCCGCGGTGAAAGTGCTCTCGTACAACGTCTTTCTCATGAGCAAGAACCTCTACCCGAACTGGGGGCAGGACCACCGGGCCAAGGCCGTACCCGCCGCGGACTTCTTCCGCGGCCAGGATGTCGTCGTGCTCCAGGAAGCCTTCGACAATTCCTCGTCCGACGCGCTCAAGTCGACGGCCGCGGCACAGTATCCGTATCAGACGCCGGTCGTCGGACGTTCGAAGAGCGGCTGGGACGCCACGGGCGGCGCGTATTCCGCCACCACTCCCGAGGACGGCGGTGTCACCGTGCTCAGCAAATGGCCGGTGATCCGCAAGGAGCAGTACGTCTTCAAGGACGCGTGCGGCTCCGACTACTGGTCCAACAAGGGCTTCGCCTACGCGGTGCTGAATGTACGCGGCGCCAAGGTGCACGTGGTCGGCACGCACGCCCAGTCCACCGACCCGGGCTGCAAGGCGGGCGAAGCGGCGGCGGTACGGGCGAAGCAGTTCGGGGAAATCGGCGCTTTCCTGGACGCGAAGAGGATTCCGGCGGACGAAGAGGTGATGGTCGCCGGGGACTTGAACGTCGACTCGCGCAGCGCCGAATTCGCGTCCCTGCTCACCGACGCCGGTCTGGTGGCGGCCGATACGCGCACGGGCCACCCGTACTCCTTCGACACCCGGGAGAATTCCGTGGCGAAATACCGCTACCCGGACGACCCGCGCGAGGACCTGGACCACATCCTGCACCGCCGCGGCCACGCCCGGCCCGCCGGCTGGCGCAACGAGGTCGTCAAGGAGCGGTCCGCGCCCTGGACCGTGTCGAGTTGGGGCACGGACCACACCTACACCAACCTCTCGGACCACTACCCCGTGGTGGGTGCCGCCGGATGACCGTCCGGGCGGCGTACCGCGCCGCCCGGTCAGTGCTTGAGGTAGGCGAGAACGGCCAGCACTCTGCGGTTGTCGTCCGCCGACGGGCTGATCCGGAGCTTGCCGAAGATGCTCGCGGTGTGTTTGGCGACCGCGCTCTCGCTGATGTGCAGGCCGACGGCGACGGCGGCGTTGGACCGGCCCTCGGCCATCAGCTCCAGCACCTCCCGCTCGCGCCGGGTCAGCTCGCCGATCATGCCGCGGGCATCGCTGCGCGACAGCAGCTTGGAGATGACCTGGGGGTCCATCACCGTGCCGCCGGCCGCCACCCGGCGGACCGCGTCGATGAACTGCTCGGTGTTGGTGACCCGGTCCTTGAGGAGGTAGCCGATGGCGCCCTCGCCGCCGGCCAGCAGTTCGTTGGCGTAGAGCTGCTCGACGTACTGGGAGAGGACGAGGACCGGCAGGCCGGGCCGCCGTCGCCGGGCTTCGAGGGCGGCCTGCAGGCCCTCGTCGGTGAAGGTCGGCGGCAGCCGCACGTCGACCACGGCGACATCCGGTCCCGGGCCGTCCTCGTCGAGGAGCTCGCGCAGCAGAGCGGGGCCGTTGTCCACCGCGACAACCTCGCAGCCGTGCTCCTTGAGCGTGCGTATCAGCCAGTCTCTCAGTATGAAGAGGTCTTCGGCGAGGACAACGCGCACGGAATCTCCATCGTCACGGTGGTCGGCCCGCCCTGCGGACCGTGCAGGGCGAGTGTGCCGTCGAAGGTATCCAATCGCTGTCGCACACCGGTCAGCCCGGTCCCCCGTGCGGGGTCCGCGCCGCCCCGGCCGTCGTCCGTGACGGTCATCCGCAGCAGGCCGCTCCCGTGGGTCAGGACGATGACAACCTCGCGGGCCCCGGAGTGCTTCGCCGCGTTCGTCAGCGCCTCGCCCACCGCGAAGTACGCGGCGGAGGCGACCGGCGCCGGGAGGTGGCGCGGGAGCCGGCTCTCGACGCGCACGTCGAGGAAGCTGTCGAGGGTCAGAACGTTTCTGATGGATCTCCGTGGAAGACGGAATACTGGGCGTCGCGAGGCCGCGGAGGTCCGTCAGAAGCGCCCTGGTGCCCGGACCGCGTCGCCGAGGCCCCGGTCGGCGAGGACCGGCGGGTGGATGCCGTGCACCAGGTCGCGCAGGTCCTGCAACGCCCCCTCGGACGTGCGGCGGACGTCCAGCAGGAGTTCGCGCGCCCTCGCCGGGTCCGTCTCCGGCACACGGGTGGCGCGGTCCAGCGTCATTCCCAGGGCGACCAGCCGGGCCTGCGCCCCGTCGTGCAGATTCCGCTCGATGCGCCGGAGTTCGGCGGCCTGGATGTCCAGGGCCCGGGTGTCGGTGAGCCGCTCGACCCGCCGGGCCAGCCGGACGCCGCGCGGTACGGAGAGCAGCGGCCGGCTCACCCGGGTGTGCAGCCGCAGCGTGGCGGGGGCGGCCAGCAGTCCGGCGGCCATGAAGGCAAGGGCCGGCACCAGCGCCGCGAGCATGGTCGCAGTGCTGCGTACGGGGACGAACGCGTACCAGTTGCCGTCGTCGATCAGCCGCCAGATAGACGGCTGCACCAGCGCGCCGAACGCCCCGTACTCGATCAGCGCGAGCGGGACGGCGACGAGCAGCCCGCCGGCCACCGGCTCCAGCCAGGCCCGCGCCAGGTCGCGCCAGAACCCTTCGTCGGCGATGATCGCGCCCGACCTCTTGCGGGCGTTGAGGGTGCGGTCCGCGGGCAGGGGCGGCGGCGGGGCGATCCGGACGCCCGTCCACCGTTCGGCGCGGGAGCGGGCGCGGTCGGACGGGACGCGCAGCGCCCGGGCGGCGGGCGGCAGCAACCGGAACCCCACGCCCACCGGCATCAGCAGCAGGGCGAGGACCACCAAGGAGCCCACCGCCGACACGGCGATGGCGTCGAGGCTCGCCAACTGGCAGCGGGCGACGGCGACACCGGCGCGGGAGGCGAACGTACGTGGTCTATCGAGCATCGTCCATGATCGGGCAGATCCTGGCTCGTGCGTGTGCCCGCGCAGGTGTCTGTGTCCCTGCCGGTGCCTGTGCCGACGCCTTTGCAGGTTCCTGTCCCGACGCCGACCGTGCCGCCCTGCCGACGCCCCACCACGTCCACACTCCCGCCGCGACCACGCACGACGCGCCGAACAGCGCCATGGGCAGCACCGCGCCGGACTCCTCGTCCATGAACAGCAGCAGGCCCAGGTTGATCAGGGCGTGGAAGCCTCCCGCGAGCGGCAGCGTGGCGGCCCGCGCCCCTTCGAGGGCCCACCCCAGCACGACCGACATGGACACGGCCATCGTGAGGAACGCCGCCGCGTACAGCGGGTGCTCGGCGAAGATCTGGACGTGCCAGACGCCCCACACCACGCCCACCACGACCGATGTCGTGAGCGGGCCGAAGCGGGTGCGCAGCAGCGGCTGGAGGAAGCAGCGCCACCCGATCTCCTCGCCGCACGCGCCGATCAGCTGCGCCACGGCGATCAGCGCGAACGGGGCCTTCGGCGGGGTGAACCGGGGGTCCCCGGTGAGCGCCGCGTACGTACCGACGCTCAGCGCGATGACCACAGGCGCGGTGACGAGCAGGAGCGCTCCCCGGCCGCGGCCGCCCGGCCCGGTGCCGGCGAGCAGTTCCCGTACCCGCGACGGCCACAGCAGCGCGGCCAGCCCCACTCCGAGTGCGGGTCCGAACTGGGTCAGCTGGATGATCTCGGCGGGTATCCCGGTCGCGGGCTGGACCGCGCCGAGCGCTCCGGCCGCGACGAAGGCGACGGTGAGGAACAAGGCCATCGCCTTGATGTCAGCAGGTTTCCTTGGCATGGCATCGACGATGCCGTCCGGCGGGCCCGCCGCCATTGCGTCTGGGTGCCGGGCCGGGGTGTATCCAGGTACACCCCCACGCGGAAGCGGCCGACCGGGCACGGAGCGGCGGGCGCACGCGAGTTGCGGCCCGGCGGCCGTTTGCATCCTGGACACAGTGGGTCCAGGATGCTGGCGTGACCGAGTTAACCGCTGATCAACGGGCCGCCGCCGCACGGCCCGCCCCCCTGCCCTCCCACCCCGGTGCCATGCTCACCGTCCTGCTGTCCGCCTGGTTCATGGCGCAGTTCGACTTCTTCGTGGTCAATGTCGCCGCTCCCTCGCTCGAACACGACCTGCGCACCGGGCCCGCCGCGCTGGAGCTGATCGTCGGCGGCTATGCCTTCGCGTACGCCAGCGGCATGATCACCGGTGGCCGGCTGGGCGACCTGTTCGGCCACCGGCGCACGTTCGTCGCGGGCCTGGCCGCCTTCGCCGTCACCTCGCTGCTGTGCGGCATCGCGGTCAGCCCGGGCCAGCTGGTGGGCGCCCGGCTGCTGCAGGGCTTCGCCGGCGCGGTGATGGTGCCGCAGGTGCTCGCCACGATCACCGCCACATTCCCGGCACACGCCCGGGGCCGGGCCATGGCCTGGTACGGCGTCGCCGGCGGCTCGGCGTCGGTCGCCGGCCAGGTGCTGGGCGGACTGCTGCTGGACGCCGACGTACTGGGGCTGGGCTGGCGGATCCTGTTCCTGGTCAACGTGCCGATCGGCGTGGCCGCCGCGGTGCTGGCGATGCGGTTCCTGCCCGCGGTGCGCCCCGCCCGCCGGGCCCGGCTGGACCTCCTCGGCGCGAGCGGCGTGGCGCTGGCGCTCGGGCTGGTCCTGGTCCCGCTCGCGATGGGCCGGACCGCCGGCTGGCCGGTCTGGACGTGGCTGTGCCTGGCCGCCGCCGTGCCGGTGGGCGCGGCGACCGTGTACTGGCAGCGGACGCTGACCGCCCGCGGCGGCGACCCGGTCGTCGACCTGACGCTGTTCCGCGAGGGGTCCTACCTGGCCGGCGTGGTGGCCCAGGCCGCCTTCATGGCGTACTGGGCGAGCCTGATGTTCACCCTGACGCTGCTGCTCCAGGGCGGTTTCGGGCTGGGGCCCTTCGAGGCGGGACTGGCCTTCGCGCCGACCGGCGTCTGCTTCGCGGGCAGCTCGCTGCTCAGCCGTCCGCTGGTGCAGCGCTACGGCCTGCGCATCCTGCAACTGGGCAGCGTCGTCACGGTGACCGGCCTGGCGGCGCTCACCCTCGTCCTCGCCCTCCGGCCGGACCGCGGGGCGCTGCCCTGGGTGATCCTCACCATGGCGGTGGCCGGGGTGGGCAACGGGCTCACGTTCCCGCAGCTGATCGGCGCCTCCCTGGTACGGGTGCCGGCGCGGCGGGCGGGCACCGGCGCCGGGGTGCTCACCACCGCCCAGCAGTTCGGCGGCGCCGCCGGTGTGGCGGTCATCGGCGCGGCGTTCTTCGCCCTGGCCGGCACCTCGCCGGACACCGCCGGCCACGCCCGCGCGGCCATGTGGACCACCTTGGTCTCGGTCGCTCTGACCTGCGTG
The DNA here is from genome assembly GCF_001279365.1 of Streptomyces sp. NRRL F-5755. Taxonomy (NCBI): domain Bacteria; kingdom Bacillati; phylum Actinomycetota; class Actinomycetes; order Kitasatosporales; family Streptomycetaceae; genus Streptomyces; species Streptomyces sp. NRRL F-5755. Next base: position 35,130 of record NZ_LGCW01000258.1, read on the forward strand.
GTCACGGTGCTGACCACGGTCCTCCGGCGGGCGGCCGACCGCGCCGCGCGGGCGGAGAAGGCGGCGGGCGGCTGAGCCTCGCGTACGTACGGCGAAGGGCGGCCGCGTGAGGTCCACGCAGCCGCCCTTTTCCGTGTGTACGGCCCGGTGATCAGCCCTTGTCGAGGGTGCCCCGGCCGGCGGCCGCGGCCTGCTCGCGCTCGGCCGCGAGCCGGCTGACCCGGCCGCGGACCGCGAACCAGCCGACGACCAGCGCCGCGCCGATGACCGGCACCAGCATCACGGTCTGCCGCCCCACGCCTTCGCTGTCGAAGGCCATCAGGACGATGACGCCGACCAGGAAGACGATGGTCGCGATGTCGGTGACGGGGGTGCCCGGCAGCTGGAAGCGGGGGCGCTGCACCAGGCCCGCGCGGGAGCGGCGGACGAAGACCATGTGACAGATCATGATCGTGCACCAGGTGCTGATGATGCCGAGCGCCGCGATGTTCAGCACGATCTCGAAGGCCTTGCCGGGCAGCCAGGCGTTGAGCCCGACGCCCAGCACGCACACCGCGGAGGTGAGCATGATGCCGCCGTACGGCACCTGGTTGCGGTTCATCAGGCCGGCGAACTTCGGCGCCGAGCCGGCCATCGACATCGAGCGCAGGATGCGACCGGTCGAGTACAGGCCCGAGTTGAGGCTGGACATGGCGGCGGTGAGCACCACGAGGTTCATCACGTCGCCCGCGGCCGGCACGCCGACGTTGGACAGCACCGTCACGAAGGGGCTCTCGGAGCCGGTGTACTTGTTCCACGGCAGCAGCAGGGCGAGCAGGATGACCGAACCGACGTAGAAGACGCCGACCCGCCACATGATCGAGTTCACGGCCTTGGGGACGACCTTCTCCGGCTCGCTGGTCTCACCGGCGGTCACGCCGACCAGCTCGACGGCGGAGTAGGCGAAGACCACGCCCTGCAGCACGATCACCACGGGCAGCAGACCGGTCGGGAAGAAGCCGCCGTGGTCGGTGATCAGGCTCAGGCCCGGGGTGCTGCCGCCGACCGGGTGCTGGGTGGCCAGCAGGAAGATCCCGATGAACATGAAGACGACCAGCGCCGCGACCTTGATGATCGCGAACCAGAACTCCAGCTCGCCGAAGATCTTCACCGAGATGAGGTTGATGCTCAGCACCACGGCCAGCGCGATCAGCGCCATCACCCACTGCGGGACGGCGGTGAACAGGCTCCAGTAGTGGGTGTAGAGCGCGATGGCGGTGATGTCGGCGATACCGGTCGTGGACCAGTTGACGACGTACATCCAGCCCGCGACGTAGGCGCCCTTCTCCCCCAGGAACTCACGGGCGTACGAGACGAACGAGCCCGACGACGGGCGGTGCAGCACCAGTTCGCCCAGGGCCCGTACGACGAAGAACGCGAACAGGCCGCAGACCGCGTACGCGACGGCCAGCGCGGGCCCGGCGGAGGCGAGCCGGCCGCCGGCGCCCAGGAACAGGCCGGTGCCGATCGCCCCGCCGATCGCGATCATGTTGATGTGCCGGCCCTTGAGGCCCTTGCTGTATCCGGCGTCGCCCGCGTCCTGCGCGACCTCGGCCTTCCCCCCGTCCGGTGGCCTGTGTGCGTGCTCCTGGACGGTTTCCGTGCTCACAGCTGGTTCATCTCGCTTTCGGGCAGGCGATGGAGCCGACGGCGGCCCCACGGGTCACGCGGAGTCCGACCGACGGCACACCTTCCCCCAAGGCCGCCCCCTCGTCTGTGTGCTGGATCACAGCGTGTATAAGACATCGAGATTTCACCCGGATATGCCCGGAATGCCGTACGGAAGTCATCTGCACGAGTCCAGCAATTCGCCACCCTCCGGTCATCACTCCTCACTCAAGGGAGTGGTCCGGGGGGTGTGATCCGGTCGCCGGTGGCCGGAAATCGCCCCTTGACGTCCGTGCGGGTTCAGCGGGCATCGACCGGCACGCGGTCCGGCGGCTCTTCTTCCGGGCCGGTCAGAGACGGGAGCGACGGGAGCGACGAGACGCCGCAGCCCCGGCCCTAATCCGCACCGGGGCTCAAGATGTTCGCGTCGAGGTCCTGCAAGTGCAGCACGGTCAGGGCGTCCTGGAGCTTCGCTTTGCCGTCGAGCGCCTTCTTGAGCGCGACGAGATCATGACGGATGCGCGATTCATCCGTTTTCTCCAGGTCGGGTTTCACATCGGCACCGCCGCACTGGTTGAACGGGCCGGCGAGAGGAAGTCGCCGATGCCCCCGGCGGAGGCGGGTGCGGCCGCGGCCAGGCCGCCTGCGACAGCGGCAGCGGTCACTCCAACGACGGCACCGACCCGAGACGTGTTCACGGACGGCCGACGACCGCTTCATGGCACGGTCACCCCGGCTCCGCCGACCCGGTGAGGCAGCACACGGTGCGGAGGAGCGGACCGCGCCGCTTCCCGGTCTCCGCGAGGGAGCCGTGCGGGATTCGGCAGCGGGCACCCGTTCGGTGCGACTGCCTCATGCCACCGCCTGCTCGCTGTCGGAAGGCAGTTCCGGTCAGTCCTTCTCCACGGCGTAGGTGCAGGCCACCCTGGCGTACGCGGAACTCACCTTCTGGGCCACGAGTGCCGAGTGGCACCGCGATCTGGTGATCTTGCCCGTGGCGGTGTCCGTGCAGATGGAGGTGATCGCGTCGGAATAGTAGCCGCGTTCACTGAGGTAACCGGCGCACGCTTCCCAGGTGGCATGAGCGTCGGGGGCCAGGACGACTCCCCCGGCGAGGGTGAGCATGACCGTGGTCCCCGCTGCGGCAATACGCTGTACGATCCGCATGATCTGTCGCTTTCCGTGCAAGCCCCGGCCATGGCAATGACGAGGGGGCGGAGGATGTGCGCGCCCCACATGACGGGCGGCGTGCGGTGACGCTCCGCGCGGCTGACAGCACGCGGACATGCCGTCTGCTTGGTCGACGGGGCCTGGGGCACACCCGGGCATCACCTTCTGCGCACCATGTGTTCCCCGTGGTGACAGCGATGATGCGGGTCCTGCGGCCGATCGGGTGAGTCACCGGACGTCAGGCCCGGGCAGTGCGGCAGCGAGGATGCCGGATGCGCGCAACGTCCGGCCGGCGGCTCCGGCACCCGGCGAGTCCGGCACCCGACGTCTCTTGCACCCGACGGCTCCGGCAACGGACAGCGCACGGCCGGTGATCACCCGGTGGCCTCGGCCCGCCACGTTTCGCGGCCACCCGCCCCTGCCGCGAACCGTCCCACCACCGCGCTCCAGCGCCCCGTCCCTCCCAGGAGGTTTCACAGGGCTGGTGAGACAGCAATACTGTTGAACACGGACCGCGCCACGGAACGCGGTGGACCGAGGGGCGCGGGGACCCGCGCGGACGCAGCGAGGGAAGTGAGGCGCGGCAATGGCCACCGGGACCGGGGAAGAACCGACGCTGACCGTCGACGAGTTGGCCGCCCGCGCCGGGGTGACCGTGCGGACCGTCCGCTTCTACAGCACCCGCGGGCTGCTGCCCCCGCCCGCCATCGGCCCGCGCCGGGTCGGCCGGTACGGTGCCGCCCATCTGTCCCGGCTCGCGCTGATCGAAGAACTCCAGCACCACGGCATGACGCTGGCCGCCATCGAGCGCTACCTCGCCCGGCTGCCCGACGACCTCAGCGAACATGACCTGGCCATCCACCGCGCGCTGGTCGCCTCCTGGTCGCCGGACTCCGCCGAGGAGGCCACCCGGGCCCAGCTGGAGCGCCGCGCGGGCCGGGCGCTGAGCGAGGACGACATCGACCGGCTGGCGGCGATGGACGTCCTGGAGCGCACTGCGGAGCCCGACGCGTTCCGGGTCGATCCGGCCGTCCTCCACCTCGGCATCCGGCTGCTGGACGTCCCCGTATCGCTGGAGACGCTGCTCGCCGCCCGCGCCGTCGTCCAGGACCACACCCGCGCGGCGGCGCGCGAGCTGACCCGGCTCTTCCACGACGAGGTGTGGGGCCCCTACCGCGAGCGCGAGCCGGACCCGGAGCAGGTGGAGACGATGAAGTCGCTCTCCGCGCATATGCAGCCGATGGTGGTGCAGGCGCTGGTGACGGCCTTCCAGCGGTCGATGCGCGAGGAGTTGCGGGCGACGTACGCCGAGGAGTGAGCCCGCGCACGGCGGGCATAGCGTGGGTACCGGCCCGGCGTGCGGCCGGCCGGGCGGCACAGCCCTACGAGCGAGACGAGGCCGCGGGTGGAGGGGCGCACCGTTTCCCGGGCCGAGGCGGCGGACCTCCTCGGCCGGCAGGAAGACCACTTCTGGGAGTTCAAGAGCGCCCGCAGCGGCGGGGCGGTCGTGCAGGTCATCGCCGCCGCCCTGGCCAACGCCGAGGGCGGCGAGTTCATGGTGGGCATCGAGGATCCGCGCAGCGGACAGGGGCTCGCGCGGTGGCGCGGCTTCGCCTCGCTGGAGGACGCCAACTTCGTCCAGCAGGCCATGGTCGACCAGGTGGAGCCGCCGGTGCCGTACGACATCGAGTTCCTGCGCGTCGCGGGCCGCCCGGAGCTGGGCTGGGCCTGCCTGGTCACCGTGCACAAGAGCCCGGACGTGCACCGGACGGCGCGCGGTGAGGTGCCGCAGCGGCGCGGCGCCCAGTCGCGGCGGCTGAAGGGCACCCAGATCACCGATCTGTCGCTGTCCAAGGGCGCCCGCTCCTACGAGGACCAGCCGCTCGGCGACTACGGCCTGGAGGAGTTGCGCGACGAGGAGGAGCTGCATGTCTTCCTCGGCCGGTACAGCCCGCGCACCTCCGCCGAACGGTTCCTGCGCCGGCAGCGCCTGGTGGACCGCGACGGCTGCCTGGCGACCGTCGCCGGCGCCGTCCTGTTCGCCGCCGAACCGCCCGCCGTCGTACCGAAGAAGTGCTCGGTGAAGATCGCCCGGTACGAGACCGCCGAGCAGCTGCCGGACCGCCGGCATCTGAAGTCGCCGCCGACGACGGTCGACGGACCGGTGCGGCCGCTGATCGAGCGGACGCTGGCGGCGGTGACCCGGATCATCCAGTCGGTGCCGGTGCCGGGCCCGGACGGCTCGCTGTCGCCGATGGCCTATCCGCCGGAGGCGCTGAAGGAGATCATCGTCAACGCGGTGATCCACCGGGACTACAACCTCTCCGACGACATCCTGATCTCGGTCTTCGACAACCGGGTGGAGGTGCGCAGTCCGGGCCGGCTGCCCGGCCATATGACGCCGGACAACCTGCTCACGGACCGCTTCGCGCGCAACCCCACGATCGTGCGGCTGCTGAACAAGTACCCGGACGCCCCCAACAAGGACATCGGGGAGGGGCTGGACACGGTGCTGAGCACGATGAAGGCGGCCAGGCTCAAGGAGCCGCGGTTCTTCGTCGAGGCGAACGCGTTCGTGGTGGTGCTGGAGCACACCCCGCTCGCCCGGCCGGAGGAACTGGTGCTCCAGTACCTGCGGTCGAACCCGGAGATCCCGAACCGGATCGCGCGCCGGATCACCGGCATCGCCTCCGAGGCCCGCATGAAGCGGGTCTTCCACCGGCTGCGCGACGCCGGGCAGATCGAGCCGGTGCCGGGGCGGACGGGGTCGCGTGCGGCGTGGCGGCTCCGGCAGGACTGACCGGCGGCGTGCGGCGGTGCGGGCCGGCCGGGACCGGCCCGCACCTCGTGTACGTCACGCGTCGCTGAACTTCTCCCCCTTCTCCGCCTTCTCCACCAGCAGCGCGGGCGGCGCGAACCGGTCACCGTACGCCGCCTGGAGCTCGCGGGCGCGGGCCACGAAGCCGGGGAGCCCGCCCTCGTAACCGTTGATGTACTGGAGGACGCCACCGGTCCAGCCGGGGAAGCCGATGCCCAGGATGGAGCCGATGTTGGCGTCGGCGACCGCGGTGAGCACGCCTTCCTCGAAGCACCGGACGGTGTCCAGCGCCTCGGCGAACAGCATCCGTTCCTGCATGTCGCGGAACGGGATGGCGGTGCCCTCCCGGGTGAAGTGCTCGCGCAGGCCCGGCCACAGGCCCGTCCGGCCGCCGCCTTCGCCGTACTCGTAGAAGCCGGCGCCGCCGCTGCGGCCCGGCCGCCCGAACTCGTCCACCATGCGGTCGATGACGGCGTCCGCCGGGTGCTCCTGCCAGGTGCCGCCGGCGGCCTCGACCGCCCGCCGGGTCTCGTCGCGGATCTTGCGCGGGAGGGTGAGGGTCAGCTCGTCCATCAGGGAGAGCACCTTGGCCGGGTAGCCGGCCTGGGCCGCGGCCTGTTCGACGGAGGCCGGCTCGATGCCCTCGCCGACCATCGCCACGCCCTCGTTGATGAAGTGGCCGATGACGCGCGAGGTGAAGAAGCCGCGCGAGTCGTTGACCACGATGGGCGTCTTGCGGATCTGGCGCACCAGGTCGAAGGCGCGGGCCAGCGCCTCGTCGCCGGTCCGCTCGCCCTTGATGATCTCGACCAGCGGCATCTTGTCGACGGGCGAGAAGAAGTGCAGCCCGATGAAGTCGGTGTCCCGCTCGACGCCCTGGGCGAGGGTGGTGATGGGCAGGGTGGAGGTGTTGGAGCACAGCAGCGCGTCGGGGGCGACGATGTGCTGGATCTCCTGGAACACCTTGTGCTTGAGGGCGGTGTCCTCGAAGACCGCCTCGATGACGGCGTCGCAGCCGGCCAGGTCCCGCGCCTCGGCGGTGGGCCTGATGCGGGCGAGGAGTTCGTCCCGCTTCGCCTCGGTCGTCCGGCCGCGGCTCAGCGCCTTGGCGAGCAGGGCCTCCGCATACGCCTTGCCCTTCTCGGCCGCCTCCGGGGTGACGTCCTTGAGGACGACCTCGATCCCGGCCTTGGCGCAGGCGTACGCGATGCCGGCGCCCATCATGCCCGCGCCGAGCACCGCGACCTTCTCGACCGTGCGGGGCGTGACGTCCTTGGGGCGGCTGGCGCCGGAGTTGACGGCCTGGAGGTCGAAGAAGAACGCCTGGATCATGTTCTTCGAGATCTGGCCGGTGACCAGTTCGGTGAAGTAGCGCGCCTCGATGGTCTGCGCGGTCTCGAAGTCGACCTGGGAGCCCTCGACGGCCGCCGCGAGGATGTTGCGCGGGGCCGGGTAGGGGGCGCCGTTCAGCTGCTTCTTGAGGTTGGCCGGGAAGGCGGGGAGGTTGGCGGCGAACTTCGGGTGCGCCGGGGTGCCGCCGGGGATCTTGTAGCCCTTGACGTCCCAGGGCTGCTGGGACTCGGGATGCGCGTCGATGAACGCGCGCGCCTTCCCGATCAGTTCCTCGGGGGTGGCCGCCACGTCGTGGATCAGGCCGTTGTCCCGGGCCCGTACGGCGTTGTACTGGGTGCCCTGGAGCAGCACCTTCAGCAGCGCGTCGGCGATGCCGAGCAGCCGGACCGTACGGACCACGCCGCCGGCCGCCGGGAGCAGGCCGAGCGTGACCTCGGGCAGGCCGATCTTGGTGGCGCGGGTGTCCAGGGCGACGCGGTGGTGGCAGGCGAGCGCGATCTCGTAACCGCCGCCGAGGGCCGCGCCGTTGATGGCGGCGACGACCGGCTTGCCGAGGGTCTCGATGCGGCGCAAGTCGCGCTTGATGCCCTGGCCGCTCTCGAACGCGCGCTGGGCGTGCTCGGGGGTGACGGCGATCAGGTCGCGCAGGTCGCCGCCGGCGAAGAAGGTCTTCTTGGCGGAGGTGACGATGATGCCGCGTACGGAGTCCCGCTCGGCCTCCAGGCGGTCGGCGACGGCCGTCAGGGAGGTCTTGAAGGCGTCGTTCATCGTGTTGGCCGACTGGTTCGGGTCGTCCAGGACGAGGGTGACGACGCCGGTTTCGTCCTGTTCCCAGCGGATGGTGGTGGACTCGGTCATGGTGGGTGCTCCGGGGTGGGGTCGGACGGGGGTCAGACGCGCTCGATGACGGTGGCGATGCCCATGCCGCCGCCGACGCAGAGGGTGGCCAGGCCGTACCGCTTGTCCTGGCGCTCCAGTTCGTCGACGAGGGTGCCCAGGATCATCGCGCCGGTGGCCCCGAGCGGGTGGCCCATCGCGATGGCGCCGCCGTTGACGTTGACCTTGTCCAGGCTCAGGCCCATGTCCGCCACGAAGCGCAGCACGACTGCGGCGAACGCCTCGTTGATCTCCACGAGGTCGATGTCGTCGATGGTCAGTCCGGCCTTGGCCAGCGCCTTGCGGGTGGCGGGGGCCGGGCCGGTCAGCATGATCGTGGGTTCCGAGCCGGAGACCGCGGCGGAGATGATGCGGGCGCGCGGGGTGAGGCCGTAGCGCTCGCCGACCTCGCGGGAGCCGATGGCGACCAGGGCCGCGCCGTCCACGATGCCGGAGGCGTTGCCCGCGTGGTGGACGTGGTCGATCTTCTCGATCCAGTGGTACTTCTGCAGGGCCACCGCGTCGAAGCCGCCCATGTCGCCGATGGTGGCGAAGGACGGCTTGAGGCCGGCCAGCGAGTCGGCGGTGGTGCCGGGCCGCATGTGCTCGTCATGGTCGAGGACGACGAGGCCGTTGCGGTCGGTGACGGGCACGACGGAACGCGCGAAGCGGCCGTCCTTCCAGGCCGCGGCGGCGCGCTCCTGGGACAGCGCGGCGTACTCGTCGACATCGCGGCGGGAGTAGCCCTCGATGGTGGCGATGAGGTCGGCGCCGATGCCCTGCGGGACGAAGCCGGTGTCGAAGTTGGTCATCGGGTCGGCGAACCAGGCGCCGCCGTCGGAGGCCATCGGGACCCGCGACATCGACTCGACGCCGCCCGCGAGCACCAGGTCCTCCCAGCCGGAGCGGACCTTGGCGGCGGCCATGTTGACCGCTTCGAGGCCGGAGGCACAGAAGCGGTTCTCCTGGACGCCCGCGACGGTGTCCGGCAGTCCGGCGGCGATCGCCGCGATCCGGGCGATGTCCGAGCCCTGGTCGCCGACCGGGCCGACGACGCCGAGCACGATGTCGTCGACGGCCGCCGGGTCGAGGCCGGGGAAGCGGGCGCGGATCTCGTGGATGAGGCCGACGACGAGGTCGATCGGTTTGGTGCCGTGCAGTGCGCCATTGGCCTTGCCGCGTCCGCGCGGGGTGCGGATCGCGTCGTATACGTACGCTTCGGAAGTCACGGTGGGCAGCCTTTCGAGCTGTGGGTCGGGGCGGCGGGGGGTACGCGTCGAGGCGCCGGTCCTGGCGGCCGGTCAGCCGAGGAGGGAACGGCCGATGATCTCCTTCATGATCTCGGTGGTGCCTCCGTAGATGGTCTGGATACGGCCGTCGGTGAAGGCCCTGGCGACCGGGTACTCGCTCATGTAGCCATAGCCGCCGTGCAGTTGCAGACAGCGGTCGGCGACGCGTTTTTGCAGCTCGGTGGCCCACCACTTGGCCATCGAGGCGTGCACGGCGGCGAGCTGCCCCGCGGAGTGGTCCACGATGCAGCGGTCCAGGAACTCGCGGGTGACGGCGCACTCGGTCGCCATCTCGGCTATCTCGAAGCGGATGTGCTGGAGCTTGGCGAGCGGCCGGCCGAACGCCTCGCGCTCCTTCACATACCGCGTGGTGATCTCCAGCAGATGTTCGGCGGCGGCGATCCCGGCGACCGCGATGCCCATCCGCTCCTGCGCGAGATTGGTCATCAGGTGGACGAAGGCGCCGTTCAGCTCGCCGAGCAGGTTCTCCTTGGGCACCCGGACGTCGGTGAAGAACAGCTCGGCGGTGTCCTGAGCCTTCTGGCCGATCTTGTCCAGGTTACGGCCGCGTTCGAACCCCGGCATGTCCCGCTCCACGACCAGCAGGCTCAGGCCGTGCGCGCCGCCCTCGGGCGTGGTCTTGGCGACGACGATGACCAGGTCGGCGAGGATGCCGTTGGAGATGAACGTCTTGGCGCCGTTCAGCAGCCAGTGGTCGCCGCGGTCCTCGGCGGTGGTGCGGATGGCCTGGAGGTCGGAGCCCGCGCCGGGCTCGGTCATGGCGATGGCGGTGATGGTCTCGCCGCTGCAGAAGCCGGGCAGCCAGCGGCGTTTCTGCTCGTCGGTGGCGAGCTGGGTCAGATACGGGCCGACGATGTCGTTGTGCAGGCCGACGGCGAGTCCGGCGGCGCCGGCCCGGGTGAACTCCTCGGCCAGCACGGCGGCGTAGCGGAAGTCGGGGTTGCCGCCGCCTCCGTACTCCTCGGGGACGGCCAGGCCCATCAGGCCCTGTTTGCCCGCCGCGCGCCAGGCGTCGCGGCTGACGATGCCGTCCTTCTCCCACTGGTCGTAGTGCGGCGTCACCTCCCGTTCGAGGAAGGTCCGTACGGTGCGGCGGAAGGCGTCGTGGTCCTCGGTGAAGATCTGGCGCTTCAACTGCGCGGTCATCGCTGCGGGCCTCCTCGGGGGCGGGCGGTGGGTCGGCGGACGGCGGCCATCAGCCGGCCCCGCCCTCGGGCCGGGCGCGGCCGTCCCCGGCCCGGGTGCCGTCGGGCCAGGCCGTGCGGCGGCCGGTGCCGGTCTCCGGCTCCCGGCGATCGGTGAGGGCCGGGACGCCCCAGTCGCGGGCCACCTCGACGGTGTCCGCACCGGGCCGGGCGGGCGGGCGGCGGATGGCGCCGGGGGTGGCGGAGAAGCGCGGGGCCGGTGCGGGCTGGGTGATGCCGCCGTGGCCGGTGAAGGTGCCGCGGGCGGCGAGATGCGGATGTCCGGGCGCCTCGCGCAGTGACAGTACGGGCGCGACGCAGGCGTCGGACGCCTCGAAGACGGCGGTCCACTCCTTACGCGTACGGGTCTTGAAGCGGGCGGCGATGGCGGCCCGCAGCTCCTCCCAGGCGCCGATGTCGTCGCGCGCGGGCACGTCGTCCTCGATGCCGAGCAGCCGGACGAACTCGGCGTAGAAGCGCGGCTCCAGCGCGCCGACGGCCATGTGGCGGCCGTCGGCGGTTTCGTAGGTGCCGTAGAACGGCGCGCCGCCGTCCAGGAGGTTGGCGCCGCGCCGGTCCTGCCAGCCGCCGGCGGCCAGCATGCCGTGGATCATCGCGGTGAGGTGGGCCGTGCCGTCGACGATGGCCGCGTCCACGACCTGGCCGCGGCCGCCTTCGGTCTGGGCGTGCCGGAGCGCGGCCAGGACGCCGACGACCAGATACAGGGAGCCGCCCGCGTAGTCGCCGAGGAGGTTGGCGGGGGCGGCGGGCGGGCCGTCGGGCGGGCCGGTCATGCCGAGGGCGCCGGTGACGGCGATGTAGCCGATGTCGTGTCCGGCGGTCGCGGCCAGCGGGCCCTGCTGGCCCCAGCCGGTCATCCGGCCGTACACCAGGCGCGGGTTGCGCTCCAGGCAGGCGTCCGGGCCGATGCCGAGCCGTTCGGCGACGCCGGGGCGGTATCCCTCGATCAGCACGTCGGCGCGCTCGGCGAGGTCGAGGACCTGGCCGGGTCCTTCGGCGGACTTCAGGTCCACGAGCACCGAGCGCTTATTGCGGTTGGTGATGTCGTACGCCGGGTCGATGCCGAGTCCGGACCCGCCGGGGCGGTCCACGCGCACCACGTCGGCGCCGAGGTCGGCCAGCAGCATCGCGGCGAACGGGCCGGGTCCGATACCGGCCAGCTCCACCACGCGCACCCCGCTCAGCGGGCCGTTCCCTGTCCCTGCCATCGGGCCCCCTGAGCTCCGCAGGACTGTGCCATTACCGAGACTGTGACACTACTGATGTAACACTCGTGATGTTAAGAACGTGTTCCACTTTCCACAAGACCCCGAGGACAACGGGCGGGCACCGGAAAGACCCGTGGCGGCGGTGGTCAACTCCCACCGCCGCCACGGGCCTTCGCGCGTCACCTCACCAGCGGCGCGCTCCCCCGAAGAAACCGGCGATGGGCCCGCGCCCGGATATGGACCGCCGCACCGACGCACCCACCACCTTGCGCTCCCGACCGGCCGTCCACCGGTCACCGTGAAAACCACGCTAGCGGCGACCACTGACAACGGCCCGCGCGCCGGGCACGGAGGGACAATGGCCGAATGCCTCATACGCACCTCGCATCACCGCTGTTCGACGTCAGCCACGGTCAGGGCCTCCGCCAGTTCGCCGAACTGGCCCTGGCGCTGCTCCTGTCCTCCCTCATCGGGCTGGAGCGACAGGTACAGCAGAAGAGTGCGGGGCTGCGCACCCACACCCTCGTCGGCGTGGGCAGCGCGCTGTTCATGGAAGTCTCGATCCACGGCTTCTACGCGCTGCTCGGCACGGACGGCGTCGCGCTCGACCCGTCCCGGGTGGCCGCGCAGATCGTCTCCGGCATCGGCTTCATCGGCGGCGGCCTGATCTTCGTGAAGAAGGACGCGGTACGGGGCCTGACGACCGCCGCGACGATCTGGCTGACCTGTGCCATCGGCATGGCGTGCGGCGGCGGCCTGCCCCTGCTGGCCGCCGGTGCGACGCTGGTCCACTTCCTCGTCGTACGCGGCTTCCCGAAGCTGTTCTCGGGCCGCCGGCGTGCGCCGTACGTCGAGCGCTTCGAGCTGCGCCTGAGCTACCGTGCCCAGCACGGCCTGCTGGGCCGGATGCTGCAGATGTGCACCAGCAGTGGCTTCCAGGTGACCGACGTCCAGGTGGAGACGGGTTCGGACGACCGGGTGCCGGCCGAGGTACTGCTGCGCCTGGAGGGCCGGGGCTCGGCACACCCGCTCGTGGAGCGGCTGACGGAACTGGACGGGGTGCGCGGGGTGTCCATGGGACAGGAATCGGACCGTACGGAATGACAGGGGTGAGCACGGCGTGGGACACGGTGCACACGGCGTGGGACACGGAGAACACGGCATGGTGAACGCGGCCTGGCCGGAGGACGCCCCCGGAGTGCTGCGGCTGCCCTCCGGACGTACGGTGCGGGGCCGCGGCCTGCGCCATCCACTGCCGCCGGGCCCGGAGCCCGAGTTCGCCGTGTACCTGCTCGGCAAGGAGCCGCCCGAGGTCCGCTGGGAGCACCGCTGGCTGCGCTGGCCGGACTTCCGGCTGCCGTCCGACCGGGCGGCGGCCCGTGACGTGCTCGCCGAGGCGTGGGAGCGCGCGGGCACCGAACGCGTCGAGCTGGCCTGCGGCGGCGGCCGCGGCCGTACCGGTACGGCGCTGGCCTGCCTCGCCGTCCTGGACGGGGTGCCGGCCGACCAGGCCGTGGACTTCGTACGCCGCGGCTACGACCCCCGCGCCGTCGAGACGTCCTGGCAGCGGCGTTACGTGAGCCGCTTCGGGCGCTGACCGCCGGGGCCGGCCGCCGGGCCCGCGCCGGGCTCCGGCCCCGTGCCGCCCGCCGCTCCCGTACCGCCCCCGTCAGCCGGCACCAGGTGATCGCCCACCACCTCCCGGTCCACCAGGCGGGCCAGCCGTACCGGCACGTCGCCGCCCACCAGGACGATGACGACCAGCGTCAGCCCGAAGGTGAGGACGGCCAGCGCCCGGCCCAGTGACATGCCCTCGGCGAGCCGGGCGCCGAGCACCGGGGCGACCGCGCCGCCGAGCGCGCCGACGTTGTAGACGAAGCCGAGCGAGGCGGCGCGGACCGGGGTCGGGAAGTGCCCGGCGATGTATTTCGGCAGGATGCCCGAGATGCCCTGGCCCAGGGCGAGCAGCCCGAAGAGCAGCACTCCCAGGGCGACCAGGTTGTCCTGTACCGCGAACACCGGGAAGACGAAGGCCAGGGAGGCCAGCAGCGTGCCGGCGTACGCGCGCCGGGTGCCGAACCGGTCGCCCGTGAAGCCGGCCAGCCAGCAGCCCGCCATCGTGCCGAACCCGGCGTAGAACATCACGTCGGCGACCTGGGCGGGCGCGTACCCCAGCTCGGTCTTGAGGTAGGTGGGCAGCAGCGCCTGGACGGGCCAGCTGTAGAGGAAGGCGCAGAACACGGTGACCGTCAGGGACACGTACAGCACCCGGCCGCGCCGCCCGCCGAGCTGGACGGCGAACGCGGTCAGGCAGAGCGCGGCGAGCGCCGCCAGCCAGGGCACCTGTCCCGTACCGGCCGGGGTGAAGACGCAGAAGAGGGCGGCGGACGCGACGGCCGCGAGCACCCCGTTGAGCCATCGCCGGGCCCGCCCGGCGAACAGCGGGCGGAACGGGTTGGGGCGCTCCCCGGCGGCCGCCACCTCGGCGTTCCAGTCGCCCGCCTCCGGCAGCGACCTGCGGACCCACAGCGCGACCAGCACCGGCAGCACCCCGATCCAGAACATCCAGCGCCAGCCCCAGTTCGGCACGACCCACCGGTAGAGCTGGGCGGCGAGGACCGTGCCGCCCGCGTATCCGGATATGAGGAAGCCGGAGGCGCGGTTGCGCAGGGCGGCGGGCCAGCTCTCCAGGACGTAGGTGGCGCTGGCACTGTACTCCCCCGCCATGCCCGCGCCGATGACCAGCCGGGCGGTGAACAGGCTGGTGTAGTCCCAGGCGAAGCCGCAGGCGAAGGTGCCCAGCGAGTACAGGAGGATGCTGGTGATCATCGCGGCCTTGCGCCCGTACCGGTCCCCCAGCGCGCCCAGCAGTGCCCCGCCGAGCCAGCGGGTGATGAACGCGCCGGAGACGAGGGCGGCGGCCTCGGCCGTACTCAGGCCGAACGTGTCGGCGATCTCGGTCAGCACAAGGGTGATCAGCACGAAGTCGAAGCCGTCCAGGAGGTAGCCCACCCAGGCGGCGAACAGGGACTTCCACTGGCGCGGCGTCACCTGCCGGTACCAGGGCACCGGCCCGCCCCTCTCCGGGGAGCGCGCCCTCACAGCAGTCCGGCCTCCTCCAGGCACCGCCGGACGCGGCCGACGGCGGCCTCGTCCAGCGGCACCTGCGGCGGCGCGGTGGCCGGGCAGGCGATGACGCCCTGGAGGTGCAGGGCCGCCTTGAAGGCGCCCAGCGCGGAGGAGTTGCGGCCCATCACCGCCGGATCGCCCGCTTCGGTGAGCGCGAAGAGCGCGGCGAGCCGGTCCTGTTCGGCGGCGGCCTCGCGCCAGCGACCGGCGGCGGCGTGCTCGTAGAGGCGTACGTAGCCGTGCGGATCGACGTTGCCGAGGCCGGGCACGACGCCGTGGGCGCCCGCCAGCAGGGCGCCGTCCACGGTCAGCTCCGATCCCGTGAGCACGGCGAAGTCCGGTGCCTGCGCGCGCACCCGTACCAGCAGGCGCCGCAGCGCGCCGTCCTCGCCGCTGCTGTCCTTCAGGCCCGCCAGTACGCCGTCCCGCGCGAGCGTGACCACCGTGTCGGCCGGCAGTTTGGTGTGCACGGCCATCGGGATGTCGTACGCGAACAGCGGCAGCCCGGCACCGTCGCGCACCCGCCGGAAGTGGTCGGCGATCTCCGCAGGGTGGGTGCGCGTGTAGTAGGGGGCGGTGGCCACGATCGCGTCGACGCCCAGGCCGCGGGACTGCCGGGCGTGTTCCAGCACGCGCGGCGTGGTCATGTCGATGACCCCGGCCAGGACGGGCAGCCGTCCCGCGGCCTCCTCGGTCACGGTCTCGACGACGGTACGGCGCTGCGCGTCGGTCAGATAGGCGGCCTCCCCGCTGGAGCCGAGGACGAACAGCCCGCTCACTCCGGCCGCGATGAGCCGGCCGGTGAGCGCGGCCAGCGAGCCGGTGTCGATCCGGCCGTCCGGGGTCAGCGGGGTGCACAGCGGCGGGACGACGCCGGTGAGGGGTGTGGGGAGGGCGGGGAGCGGCATCGGCGGGGGTCTCCACATTCCGGACATCGGACGTCCCATGTTGGCGGATGTGCGGGTGAATGTGGTCCAGCCGCCCAGGCGTGTCAATACCGCACGGCCCGGACCCTTCGTTGACGGGAGGTCAACCGCTGCCTAGCGTGGCGCCGACCGGCCCGCGCTACGGAACGGCCGGGGAAACCGAGGCGGAGGCAGGCGTGACAGGACCGCAGGAGACCGCAGCACGGCCGCACGACCTGGTGCTGTTCGGCGCCACCGGATTCGTCGGGCGGCTCACCGCCGCGTACCTGGCCCGGCACGCGCCCGCCGGCTGCCGCTGGGCGCTGGCCGGCCGCGACCGCACGAAGCTGGCACGGCTGCGCGAGGACCTGGCCGCGATCGACCCGGCCTGCGCGGAACTGCCCCTGCTGCGCGCGGATGTGGACGACCCCGGCTCGCTGCGCGCGCTCGCCGCGGGCACCCGCGTGCTCGCCACGACCGTCGGCCCGTACCTCACTTACGGGGACGCGCTGGTCGCCGCCTGTGCGGAGGCCGGTACGGACTACGCCGATCTCACCGGTGAGGCCGAGTTCGTCGACCGGACGTATGTGCGTTACGACGCGGCGGCGCGGGCGTCCGGCGCCCGCATCGTGCACGCCTGCGGCTTCGACTGCGTACCGGCGGACCTCGGCGCGCACTTCACCGTCGGCCGGCTGCCGGCCGGTGTGCCGCTGCGCGTCGACGGCTTCGTACGGAGCAACGGCGCCATCTCCGGTGGCACACTGGCCTCCGCGCTGATGGCCGTCTCGCGTCCGCTGGGCCTGGTGCGCGCCGCCCGCGACCGGCAGCGGCTGGAGCCGCGGCCCGCGGACCGCACGGTGCGGGCCCCGCTCGGCCGCCCGTACCGCAACGGCGCGGTACGGGCCTGGGGCCTGCCGCTGCCGACGCTCGACCCGCAGGTGGTGGCGCGCTCGGCGGCCGGACTGGAGCAGTACGGGCCGGACTTCCGCTACCGCCACTTCGCCGCCGTCAAATGGCTGCCGGTCGCCGTGGGCGCGGTGGGCGCGGCCTCCGCGGCGTGCACGCTCGCGCAGGTGCCGCCCGCGCGCCGGTGGCTGTCCGGCCGCCTGGCGCCGGGCACCGGGCCGAGCGCGGAGCGGCGGGCGCGCAGCACGTTCAGCCTGCGGTTCGTCGGCGAGGGCGGGGGCCGCCGCGTCCTGACGGAGGTCTCGGGCGGCGATCCGGGCTACGACGAGACGGCGAAGATCCTCGCGGAGTCGGCGCTGAGCCTGGCCTTCGACGATCTGCCCGCCACCTCCGGGCAGGTGACCACGGCGGTCGCGATGGGCGACGCGCTCACCGGGCGGCTCCGGCGGGCGGGCATCACGTTCCGGGTGGTGGCCGAGTCCGGGTCGCGGACGGAGCGTACGGCCCCGGTGGGCTGACCGGGCGCCCGGTCCGTCAGCCGGCGCGCGCCTCCGAGAGGGCGCGCCGGCACAGCGCGTCGGCGGCCCGGGTCGTCTCCGGGATGCGGTACTTGGGCGACAGGTGGAGGGTGTGCGCGCAGGCCCGGTCGAGGTCGATGCGGTGGCCGATGGACACGAAGACGGGCTTGACGCCCTTCTGCGTACGCAGGGCCCGACCGACCACCTCGTCCTCGCCGGTACCGTCTCCGGAGCCGTCCACCAGTGGCGAGGACTCGCCGCGCTCCACGCCGGGAAGCTCGTAGCGCGAGGTGAACGGGTTCTTGGCGACGCCGATCGTGGGCAGCCCGGTGAGCACGCCGAGGTGGCTGGCGAGGCCGAAGCGGCGCGGGTGCGCGAACCCGTAGCCGTCGCAGACCACCAGGTCCGGCGTGCGGCCGAGGCGGCCGAGCGCGTCCACGACGGTGGGGATCTCCCGGAAGGCGAGCAGTCCCGGTACGTAGGGGAAGGAGACCCGGCCGACGGCGGTGGCCTCCTCGACGACCGCGAGGGTGACGGCGTCCAGGGCGACGGCCGCCGCGGCCACCAGGTCGTGCTCGTCGTCGTAGGCGACGTCCACGCCGACGACCGTCCCGGCGAAGCCCGGCTCGGGGCCGGACTGCTCCCGTCGCACATGGGCGCGCAGCCGGTCCTGGACCGCGAGCGCCCCGGTCTCGTCGGTGGGCCAGTGGGCCAGTTCGTCTTCGAGGGAGATCGTGCCGTCGTTCGTCATGGTGCGGCCACGGTATCGAACGGCCTGGTGGGTGGGGTGCGGTGGGCGTGGCGGCCGTGTGTGATGATGCGCGCGGTGCGTGTGTGGCGCGCCGCGGAGCCGCGCCCGTATCGGCGCAGAGAGCAAGGGGGAACGGGGATGTTCGCGATCTCGCTGGGTGACGACGGTGCCGAACTGCGGCCCCTGGAGCCGTACCACGCCGAGGAGTACCTCGCGCACATCGACCGCGGCCGGGAGTACATCGGCCGCTTCATCGGGCTGGCGGACGTCTGCACCGACCTCGACTCCGCGCGGGCGTTCCTGCGGTCCTACGCGGAGAAGGCGGCGGACGACAGCGGGCGGCTCTACGGGATCTGGACGGCGGACGGCACACTCGTCGGCGGCGTCCTGTTCCGTACCTTCGACGCCGCGGCCGGAACCTGCGAGGTCGGCTGCTGGCTGGAGGAGGCGGCCGTCGGGCGCGGCCTGGTGACCCGGGCGATCCGGGTGATCGTCGACTGGGCGGTCGAGGAACGCGGCATCCACCGCGTGGAGTGGATCGCGGCCGCCGGCAACACCGCGAGCATCAAGGTGGCCCAGCGGCTCGGGCTGGTGCGCGACGGAGTGCAGCGGGAGAAGTACGCACGCGGCGGCGTACGCCACGATGTGGAGATCTGGTCGGTGCTGGCGCCGGAGTGGCGGGAGCTGCGGGCGGGGGCGCGCTGACGGGGGCGGCGGGACCGGTCAGGCGGTCGGTGGCGGCGATCGCGGCAGGTCCTCCAGAAGGGTGCCGAGCGCGCCGACGACCACCCGCATCAGACCGATACCGAGCATCCATGAGAGCGCGAGGTCGGCGCGAGAAGCGGGCGGGCGCGCGCTGACGGGGACGACGGGACCGGTCAGGCGGTCGGCGCCGACCGTGGCAGGTCCTCCAGAAGAGTGCCGAGCGCGCCGGTGACCAGCGCGCACACCTCGTCCGGGTCGGCGTCGGCGAGCGGCTGCTTGCCGACGACCACCCGCATCAAGCCGATGCCCAGCATCCATGAGAGCGCGAGGTCGGCGCGCAGCCCGCGGTCGTCGGCGGTGCTGAGCGTGGCCAGCACCCGCGCGTAGTCGTCGCCCATCTCCCGTACGGCGGTGGCGATCTCGTCACTGTCGCCGATCGAGCGCAGGAACGTCTCCAGGGCCCGGTCCCCCGCCTCCTCGCCGCGGCGGCCGAGCATGCCGCGCAGGGCCACCTCGAACAGCTCGGCGGGCGGGGTGCTGTGCAGCTGTTCCTGGCCGCCGCGCGCCACCACCTCGCCGAACAGCGCCTTCTTGGAGCCGAAGTAGCGGAAGAGCAGCGCCTGGTTGACCCCGGCCCGCTCCGCGATGTCGCGTACGGTCGCCCGTTCGTACCCGCGCTCGGCGAACAGCGCCTCCGCGGCCTCCAGGAGCAGCAGCCGGGTGCCCTGCGCCCCGCGGCGGCGCGTCGCGACGCCCGCCTCGGGACCACCCGGAACCTGCGGTACGTCCGGTCCGCCCGGTACGTATCCGGTACCGGTTCCCGCCCCGGCCCACGCCTCGTTCCCGGTCATCCGCGTACTCCTTCCGCTCGCCCCGTGCGCGCTCTCGCCGCGCGCACCCGCCCTGTACCGCCCCCGGCGACCCGACGCAGCGCCAGCACGCGGATCACGCAAGGCCGTTGACCGTACCAAGAGCCCCGCTCTACTTTGTAAGCACCTGCTTACACGAGGGAGGCCCCGGTGACCACAGCCGACACGATGCCCCTTGCCTACCCGTTCAACGACGCCGACGGACTGGCCCTGTCCGAGACCTACGAACAGGTCCGCGACCGGCCCGGACTGCTCCGGGTACAGATGCCGTACGGCGAACCGGCCTGGCTCGCCACCCGCTACGCCGACGCCCGGCTGGTCCTCGGCGACCGGCGCTTCAGCCGCGCGGAAGGGCTCGAACGGGACGAGCCGCGGCAGTCGGAGGGCCAGCGGGACAGCGGGATACTGAGCATGGACCCGCCCGACCACACCCGGCTGCGCACCCTGGTCGCCAAGGCGTTCACCGTGCACCAGGTGGAGAAACTGCGGCCGTGGGTGCGCGAGTTGACACACGGCCTGATCGACGAACTGGAGGCCGCGGGCCCGCCCGTGGACCTCGTGGACCGCTACGCGCTGCCCATCCCGGTCGCGGTGATCTGCCGGATGCTCGGCGTACCGGAAGAGGACCGGCCCAAGTTCCGCACGTGGAGCGACGCCGCGCTGTCCACCAGCTCGCTGACGGCCGAGGAGTTCGACGCCAACCGCGAGGAACTGCGCGCCTACATGGCCAAGTTGATCGAGGATCACCGCACGACGCCGCGGGACGACCTGATGACGCGGCTGATCGAGGCCCGCGACGTCGGCGACCGGCTCTCCGAGCTGGAACTGATCGACCTGTGCGTCGGCATCCTGGTCGCCGGACACGAGACGACGGCCACCCAGATCCCCAACTTCGTCCTGTCGCTGCTGGACCACCCGGGCGAACTGGAGCGGCTGCGCGCCGAACCCGAGCTGATCAAGAGCGCCGTCGAGGAACTGCTGCGCTTCGTGCCGCTCGGCAGCGGCGCGGGCTTCCCGCGCTACGCCACCGAGGACATCGAGGTGGGCGGCACACTCGTCCGTGCGGGTGAACCGGTACTGGTCGCCGTCGGCGCGGCCAACCGGGACGCGCTGCGCTTCGACGAGCCGGGCACCCTCAACATCGCCCGCGACGGCAACCAGCACCTCGGCTTCGGACACGGCGTGCACCACTGCCTCGGCGCGCCGCTGGCCCGGCTGGAGCTCCAGGAGGCGCTGCTCGCCCTGATCACCCGCTTCCCGAAGCTGCACGTGGCCGGGGACGTGGTGTGGAAGGACCAGATGCTGGTCCGCGGCCCGCGCGTGATGCCGGTGGGGTGGTGAGCCGGATGACGTGGAAGGCGGCGATC
The DNA here is from genome assembly GCF_001279365.1 of Streptomyces sp. NRRL F-5755. Classification (NCBI taxonomy): domain Bacteria; kingdom Bacillati; phylum Actinomycetota; class Actinomycetes; order Kitasatosporales; family Streptomycetaceae; genus Streptomyces; species Streptomyces sp. NRRL F-5755. The sequence goes on from NZ_LGCW01000258.1 coordinate 55,867, forward strand.
GACGGACAGCAGTGCATGGCGTCCGGCATGTGCGCCGGCATCGCCCCGGACCTCTTCGTCCTGGACGGCCCGCACGCCCGGCCGCTCCAGGAGGAGATCCCCGAGGACGAGGCCGCGCTGGACGCGGCGGACTCCTGCCCCGCCATGGCGATCCTGATCCGGGACGGGGAGAAGGTGGTCGGGCCGCGGCCCTGAGGGGAGCGGTGGTGCGGGGGCGCTGTAGGGGAAGGCCGGAGATCGGGTTCCGTACGGGGAGGGCGGAGCTTGGCTTCCGTACGGGGAGGGCGGAGCTTGGCTTCCGTACGGGAAGGGCGGGCTCGGGTTCCGTACGGCCGGGGGCGGGCAGGCCGCGGCCGTACGGAACCTGCGTCCGTCGCATGACCGGCCCATGCCCGCCCTGTGCCCGGCACGCGCACGGCCACGAGGCCGGGCACCCGCCCTCCCGAACGGCCTACACCGGCCCCGCCGCCGCTCACCCGTCTGTCCCTGCCGGGCGCGGACAAATCGCTGACCGCCCCTCAGCGCAGTGACCTGCCACAACGCCTCCCGGCGGGGGCCGACACGCCGGGCGGGCGCACTGTACCTGACGGGCCCTCACCGGGCGGGGACGGCACGCCGACGCTTGTCTCGAATGCGTCAGCGCGGATCCATCCGATCTCGCCGCGGCGCACCCGCGCCGCCTCCGCGCTGCCGGAGGATCACCATGCGTTCCACTCGCGTCATCGCCGCATCCGGCCTGACCATCGCCGCACTGGGCCTGTCGACCGGCGCCGCGTTCGCCAAGCCGGTGGCCACCACCTCGCCGAAGCTCTCGGGTCCTGGCGGCGCCGTCACCGTCACCGTCACCTGTGACACGGGCAAGGCCGGCCGTATCGCCGCCTCCTCGCAAGGGTTCCGCAGCGGCACCATCTGGCTGTACCGCACCCACAAGCACGGCAAGACCTACCGCGGGACCGCCCGGGTGGCGTCCCAGCTCAGCGGCGGCCCCAACCACCTGGGCCGCTACTCCAACTGGGGCGTGAACGGCAACTGCCCCGACGGCAAGCAGTGGATGACCAGCTTCCGGACCGACGCCAAGCTGCCCAAGGGCAAGGTGCGCACGGGCGCCGGTGGCACCAGCGAGGACTCCAACACCACGGAGATCGTCGCGGGCGCCGCGGTACTGGCCACGGCCGCCATCGGCGGCACCTACTACCTGCGCCGCCGCCAGAACCAGTCCTGACCGCGCCCGAAGCCACACACATGGCGGTATTCCAGGCCGCTGTGCCCCGCCGGGTCCCACCTCCCGCCCGGCAGGGGCACAGTGGCCGCGCCACAGGACGCGAAGCCCCGGCAGCGTGGTCGACAGCACCGCATACGATGGCACTCATGTTCGTACTGGAGCTGACCTACACCGCGCCGCTGGAGCGCGTCGACGCCGCCCTGCCCGATCACGTGGAGTGGCTGAAGCGGAACTACGCGGCCGGGCACTTCCTCGCCGCGGGCCGCAAGGTGCCGCGCGACGGCGGCGTCATCCTCGCGTCCGTGCAGGACCGGGCGACGGCGGAGCGGATCGTCGCGGAGGACCCCTTCACGGTCGCGGGCGTCTGCGACTACCGGATCACCGAGTTCACGGCGACCACGACCGCGCCGGAACTGGAGCGTTTCAAGGAACAGCTGCCGTCCTGAGTTCTCAACGGAGCAGCACCCCGATCTCCTCGTGCAGCCCGGCCGGCACACGGATTCCCCACCGTGACGCGGCCTCGCCGGCCAGTTCCCGGCTCCACTGCCAGCTGGCCCGCGCCGCCGTACGTACAGCGGGGAGCACGGCGGGAGCAGTCGTCGCGGTGTAACGGTCGCGGTCGGCAGCGGGCAGGTCCTGTTCCAGAGCGCGGCTGGGCGTCAGCCAGTGTGTGGTGGACCCGCGCAGCAGCCGGCACAGCTGGAGCTGCTGCGGGGCGACGACCGTATGCAGCAGGGCATGTGCGCGAGCGGTCTCACCGCGCCCCAAGACGTGGGCGAGCATCAGCGTCCAGTTGGCGAGTTCGTCGGTGAGCTGTTGAGCGGTCGGGCCGGGCTCGGGCGGGCACGGGTCGGCAAGGCGACGGGCCGCGGCGGTCAGCCGGCCGCTGCGGTCCAGCAGTACGGCGGCGCCGGGGTCGGGCAAATGCACCATGCCGCGCCAGGTGGGCACCTCGTCGATCCCCGCCCCGGCGGCCACCACGTGGAACTCGCCGCGCATCAGGTCGTCGAAGACGACGGCCAGAATGCCGTACATATTGGTGTACGCCAGCTTCAACGGCGCCAGACGGCCGACGAACTCCACCCCGTCGAAGGCGTCGGCATGCGCATCACGCACATACAGATACGCCTCGATGTCGGAGTACGCATCGGCCTCCCCCAGGGTCCACGACCCGTAGAGCAGCACCCCCTCCAGCCGGGGTTCGGCTTCGGCCACCTCTCGGAGGCGGGCGATGCGGCGGTCGAGGGCGGGACAGGACGAGGCGGGGTCGTGGCGCATGTGTGCCATGGGTGAGGTCTCCTGAGCAGACGGTCGGGCCTACGGACATACGGAACCGGCCCGGCGACGGAACGCCGGGCGGCCAGGTCGCGGAACACGTCCGTCTGCTCAGATGAAGATGCCCATGGGGGGATCGTGCCAGCGGTGGGCGGTGGTGGACCAGCGAATTTCCGTGTACGGGCGCGGTGCCCCGGTTACGCGGCGGGAGTCGGCCAGCGGCCTCCGTTGAGCCAGTAGCCCTGGATCTCCTCCAGCTGGCGGCCCTTGGTTTCCGGGGCGGTGGCCGCGGCGAAGACGAGGGCGGCGAGGGCGAGGAGGCCGAGGCCGGCGAAGGTGGTGGCGGCGCCTGCCCAGGTCATCAGGGAGGGGAAGAACTGGGCGATGAGGAGGTTGGCGACGAGGTCGGCGGTGAGCATCGCCGAGGCGCCGGTGGAGCGCAGTTGGGCGGGGAACGCCTCGCCCGCGTACACCCAGATCAGGGAGCCGAAGCCGAAGTTGAAGGCGGCGGTGAACAGCAGGATGGCGCCGAAGCCGATCCAGAGGGTGATGCCCTCCAGGTCGCCGAAGCCGAAGATGGTGGTCAGCACGGCGAGCATGGCCGTCATCGTGGCGATGCCGGAGAGCAGCACGACACGCCGGCCGAGCCGGTCGATGATGAGGATGGCCAGGACGGTCGCGGCCAGGGAGGCCAGCTGGACGAAGGACGGCAGCAGGAAGTTCTGCCCGTCGCCGGTGAAGCCCATCTCCTCGAAGATCTGCGGGCTGTAGTACGTCACCGCGTTGATGCCGGTGATCTGGCAGAAGAAGCCGAGCCCGATGACGAAGAGCGTGGCGCGGGCGTACGGCTTGCGCAGCAGCGAGCGCAGTGAACCGCCGCTCTCCTCGGCCAGCGCGGCACGCACCGCCTCGGTCTCCGCCCGCGGGTCCACGTCGGGGTCGGTCAGTGCCATGACCTCGACGGCCTTTTCGGTGCGCCCCTTGAGGACGTACCAGCGCGGCGTGTCGGGCAGCCGGAACAGCGGGATCAGCACGAGAGCGGCCGGGATGGCGGACAGGCCGAGCATCAGCCGCCAGTGGCCGCCGTCGGACAGCCCCCAGTTCACGAAGTACGTCAGGGCGATGCCCGCGACCGTGGCGACCTGGTAGGCGGCCACGGACGCGCCGCGCGTACGGGCCGGGGTGGACTCGGCGATGTACAGCGGGGCCGCCACGATCGAGATGCCGATGGCGATGCCGAGCAGGAAGCGCACCACGTCCAGCACCACGACGTTCGGCGCGAGGGCGGACAGCGCCACGAAGACGGTGTACGAACCGGCGACGATCAGCATCGCGGCCTTGCGGCCCAGCGCGTCCGCCAGTTTGCCGCCGAGCAGCGCGCCCACGATCGAACCGAACACCAGGATGCTGTTGACCAGGCCCTTTTCGGTGTCGGTGAGGTGGAAGTCCTTGCTCAGGAACACCAGGGCGCCGGAGATGCTGCCCGTGTCGTAGCCGTAGATCACGCCGACGACGGCGCCGGTGAGGGCGAAGAGGCGGCCGGTGCGGCGGGGCGGCGGACCGGGCGGCGGCGATGACGGTGACTGCGTGGAGCGCGTTGCAACGGACATGGGAAGTCCTTTGTGACGACTGTCGGCGGAACGGCCTTGCTGCGTGGCGATCACTGCCACAGCCACCGGTGGGCGGCCGGGACCGGACGCACCGCCCGGTGCCAGCACTGGCTGCACTGCCTGACGGCCGCCGCCCCACTGCGGCTGCATGAGTGATCCTGCGAGTATTCGGCTCCTTTCATGCATGTGTCAACAGTCACCTGAGGCGACCAGGTGTTCGCCATAGTTCCCGTGAATAGCGCCAGTTCACGGAGCATCCCTTCCCGTCCTGCCGGATGTCCCACCCTTACGAGGGATGGATTACGCCGCAGGGCGTGCGTAGAGTTGTTCGTAACCAAGCATGATGTTGCAAGTTCACGCAGACAGCAGCTGGAGGGTGTCGTGAGCGGGACCTCGTACATGGAGCAGGAGCTGCGCAGCCAGCCCGGGACGTGGCGGGAGGCCGCGAGGATCGGCGGCGCCGACGGCCCGCTGCCCGGGGCGGGCCGGCGCGTCGCCGTGGTCGGCTGCGGCACCTCGTGGTTCATGGCGCAGGCGTACGCGGCCCTGCGCGAGGGCGCCGGGCTCGGCGTGACGGACGCGTTCGCCGCCTCCGAGGCGTTCCTCGGCGCCGGCCGCGGGTACGACACCGTTCTGGCGATCACCCGTTCCGGGACCACGACGGAGGTGCTGCGTGTCCTGGAGGAGGTCAAGGGGCGGGTACCGACCGTGACGGTGCTCGGCGATCCCGACACCCCCGCCACCGAACTGTCGGACGCCACCGTCCCGCTGCCCTTCGCCGACGAGCGGTCCGTGGTGCAGACCCGGTTCGCGACGACCGCGCTGGCGCTGCTGCGGGCCCACCTCGGCGCGGACCTGTCCGGCGCGGTGCGTGACGCGGAGGAGGCGCTGGCCGCGCCCGTGGAGAAGGAGTGGCTGGACGCCGAGCAGTTCTCGTTCCTCGGTACGGGCTGGACGTACGGCCTGGCCAACGAGGCGGCGCTGAAGATGCGCGAGGCGTCGCAGAGCTGGACGGAGTCCTACCCCGCGATGGAGTACCGCCACGGCCCGATCTCCATAGCGGCCCCGGGCCGCGTCACCTGGGTGTTCGGCGAGGTCCCGGAGGGCCTGGAGGCCGACGTCGCCCGCACCGGCGCCCGGTTCGTCCACCACGACCGCGACCCGCTGGCCGACCTGGTCCTGGTCCAGCGCATCGCCCTGGAACGGGCCAGGGCCCGCGGCCTGGACCCGGACAACCCGCGAAGCCTGACGCGGTCGGTGATGCTCACGGGGGCCGGGGAGGGGGTGGCCGGGTAGGAGTGGGCGGGGACGCTCGACCGCTCCGTCTACGTACCGCCGCGCCGACAGTCGGCCCCTCCCGACAGATCGGCCCCTCCTCACCTCTTCCGCCAGCCACCCCGTCCCGCGAGGGAGTCAGGTTTCATGTCGCTCGTTGCCACCTCTTCCATCGTCACGGCCGCGCGTGAGGCGCGGGCCGGGGCGGCGGCGTTCAATGTCATCCATCTGGAGACCGCCGAGGCGCTTGTCGCGGCTGCCGAGCGCACCGGGCTCCCGGTCATCCTGGGGATCAGTGAGAACTGCATCCGCTATCACGGCAGCCTGCTGCCCATCGTCCGCGCCACGCTCGCGCTCGCCGAGGCGTCCAGCGCCCGGGTCGCCGTGCACTTGGACCACATCACCGATGCGGAGCTGGTGCGGGAGGGCGTCGAGGCCGGGGTGAAGTCGGTGATGGTGGACGCCTCGGCGCTTCCGTACGAGCAGAACGTCGCCGCCACGGCGGAGCTGACCGCCTGGTGCCACGAGCGCGGCGCCTACGTCGAGGCCGAGCTGGGCGAGGTCGGCGGCAAGGACGGCGTGCACGCGCCCGGTGCCCGTACGGATCCCGACGAGGCGCTGGCGTTCGTCCGGGCGACCGGGGTGGACGCGCTGGCGGTCGCCGTCGGCTCGTCCCACGCGATGCACGAGCGCACCGCCGTCCTGGACAAGGAGCTGATCGCGGCCCTGGCCGGAAAGCTGCCGGTGCCGCTGGTGCTGCACGGCTCCTCGGGCGTGCCGGACGACGAACTGCGCCGGGCCATCGCGGCCGGCATGACGAAGATCAACATCTCCACCCATCTGGTCTCCGTCTTCACCCGCAGCATCCGGGACACCCTGGACGGGGACCCGGCCCTCGTCGACTCGCGGAAGTACGTGAAGCCGGCGCGGGAGGCAGTCACCCGGGAAGCCGCGCGACTGCTGGGCGTGCTCGGCGCCCCGGCCGCGGTGCCGGGCCAGTCGATCGCCGCGGAGGCGCCTGTGCAAGGGTGAGCGCGACACCGACCACGGGCCTTTTCGAGGGACGGCCGCTGCGAGTCGGGCCGAACCGGTGCGATCCAGAACGTCTCAATGCAGACCGGTACGGCCCAGTGCAGACCAGTGCGAACCGGTGTGGAGGAGCGCGCGGGCGTGCGGGGGCGTGCACCGGTCGTGCGGGAGGGAGTGGAGGGCCGGCGGATGCCGTGCCCCCGCCGGCATATGACGCGAAAGCGTTTGCGTACCCTCGCACGACGGGTGGGCGCGGCACCTGCCCGCCCCGCGCCCCCGGCCGTCCGGCGGGCTCCCCGATATCACGCAGGCCGCCGGGAAGGACTTAGGCTCGCGCCATGAACCGCCATGAACGGATGAACGCCCTCCTGGAGCTGCTCGGCGAACGCGGCCGGGTGGAGGTCGAGGAGGCAGCGGCCCAACTGGAGGTGTCGGCCGCGACGATGCGGCGCGACATGGACGCGCTGGCCGACCAGCAGCTGCTGACCCGTACCCGGGGCGGCGCGGTGCTCAGCTCGGTGGCGTACGACCTGCCCATCCGTTACAAGCGGGCGCACCGTGCCGACGAGAAGGAGGCGGTGGCGCAGGCGGCGGCGAAGCTGGTGGAGCGCGGCGACGTGGTCGGGCTCAGCGGTGGCACCACGACCACGGAGATCGCCCGGGTGCTGGCCACCCGGCCGGAGTTCGCCGAGGCCGGACCGCAGCCGCACCTGACCATCGTCACCAACTCGCTGAACATCGCCAACGAACTCGCCGTACGCCCGCAGATCAAGATCGTGCTGACCGGCGGTGTGGCGCACTCCCGGTCGTTCGAGCTGGTCGGGCCGTTCAGCGAGCTGGTCCTGCAGCAGATCTCCGTGGATATCGCCTTCATCGGCGCGAACGGGATAGACCCGGTGATGGGCGCGACGGTGCACGACGAGGCGGAGGCCCGGGTCAACCGGCTGATGGCCGAACGGGCCCGGCGCGCCGTGGTCGTCGCGGACTCCTCGAAGATCGGCGCGCGCTGCTTCGCCCGGGTCGGTGCCGCGGATGTCTTCGACACCCTGATCACGGACAGCGGCGCGAAGGAGTCCGTCCGGCGGGAGTTCGGCGAGCGGGGCCTGCGCGTGGTGGCCGCCCGTACCGCCGCGGACGGCTGAGTCTCCCGTACCACCGCGGAGGGCTGAGTCCCCGTCCGGCCGCTGCCACGATGGCGGGATGGACGCCAAGAAGACCAAGAAGGTTAAGGACGCCACGGATATCACGGACGCCAGGGACGCCAAGAGCGTCACAGACCTCCCCCCGGCGGTGCGCCGCCTCGACCTCGGCTACTTCGTTCGTCCCGCGTCGGAGGCCGGGGGTCCCGAGCCGCGGGTGGAACCGGTGCTCGCCTATCTGGTGCGGCACGATGCCGGGTTGCTGCTGTTCGATACGGGCATCGGCGCGGCCGACGCGGAGACCGAGGCCCACTACCGGCCGCGGCGCAGGCCCTTGGAAGCGGCGCTGGCCGCGGCCGGGCACCGGCTCGCGGACGTCTCCCTGGTGGTCAACTGCCATCTGCATTTCGACCACTGCGGCGGCAATCCGCTGCTGGCCGGTAAGCCCGTTCTCGTGCAAGCGACGGAACTGGCCCTGGCCCGCCAGGAGGGCTACACGGTGGACGCGCTGGTCGACTTCCCGGGTGTCGTGTACGAGGAGCTGCACGGCGAGGCCGAGGTGTGGCCCGGTGTGCACATCGTCCCGACGCCGGGCCATACCGCGGGGCACCAGTCGTTGGCCGTACGGCAGCCGGACGGCACCGTCGTCCTGGCGGGTCAGGCGCGTGATTTTGCCTCGGAGTTCGCTTCGGACCAGCTGGCCCGGCAGGCCGCCCTCGACGGTGTCGGCGCCCCGCTGCCCGGCCACCCGCCGTGGCTGGAGCGGCTGAACGAGTTCGATCCGCGGCGGGTGCTGTTCGCCCATGACTGTTCGGTGTGGGAACCGGGTCGGTAGGCGGGCCGGCGGTGGAAGGCCGCACAGCCTGTTCTCCGCGGGGACAGAGCGCGCGAAAAGGCTTATGTCCTGCCGTTGTTGGGGAAACTGCCGGTGAGGTCGGCGGAAATCCGGGGACGGGGCAGCGCGTCCGAGCGGTGGGCCGGTGAGTGCCGACGAGACCGTGACCGACGCAATCGCCGTGCATGGCGTCCGCCGCACTCCGGTATTCCGTCCGCGAATCCGCCCCGCTTTTCGGCGGTGCGGAGCCGCCCCGCCTGTCCCTTTCACGTTCCCACGGGTGCCGATGCTGTCCCGGCGGCAGTTCCGCCCTGCTCACAGGCTCGACAAGAAAAGGAACCATCATGGCCAAGAAGGAATTGACCGCCGTCCCGCGGTCACCCGTTGCCGTCGCCCGCGAGGAACTCCTCAGGGCGATCGCCGGCGAGGCCACCGCCCTCCGCAAAGGCAAGCGGAAGGGGCGGTCCAGCAAAGCGCTGAACACCCTCTCCCGCGCGTACGCTCTCGTCGCCGCCGAGGGTGCTCACCACGACTTCGGTGTTCCCGCCGCCGCCCGCAAGAGCCGCGGCAGGAACTTCCTTCCGTCGATGCGCACCGTCTTCATGACGAAGCGGGCGGGCGGCAGGAAAGGCAAGCGGGACGGTGCTGCCGACGGGTGACGCCGCGCCCTCTCACCACGTACTGTCGCCGCGCAGCACCGCGTCCGCGCCGCCGTCGAGGAAGACGACCTGCCCGGTGACGTGCGTGTTCTCGGGCGAGGTCAGCCAGGTCAGGAGGGCCGCGGCCTGCTCAGGGCGGGCGTGGCCGTGCAGCGGCATCGGCACACTGGCGTCCACCACCCGGCGGGTGTCCGGGTCGGCGAGCATGGGCGCGGTCATCGGTGTGACGACGGTTCCGGGGGCCACGGCGTTGAGCGGGATGCCGGCGCCCGCCCAGTCGCCGGTGGGTGCGGTACGGCGGATCCAGCGCGCGATGGCGGCCTTGGTCGAGCCGTAGACGAGGTGGCCCTCGCCCCGGTCGACGGCCGCCTGCGCCGCGGCGACCGCCGTCGGCTCGTCGCCGGCCAGCGCTGCGTCGACAATGGCGCTGTCGTACGGGTGCACCGACGCGACCGAGGAGACGACGACCGCGCGCGGGTCGGTGCCGGCGGCGAGCAGCGGGCGCAGCCCCTCCAGGGTGGCCACCGCGCCGAAGTGGTTCACCTTGACGGTCAGCGGGTCGAAGGCGGCGGTACCGGCGCAGGCGATCACCGCGTCCAGCCGGCCGCCGGTCAGTTCCCGTGTCCGTACGGCCAGTTCGGTACGGCCTTCGGCGGTGGCGAGGTCCGCGTCGATGTCGGCGTCCTTGAGATCGGCGCCGATCACGGTGTGGCCCTGCGCGCGGAGGCGGGCGGCGGTGGCCTCGCCTATGCCGGAGGCCGCTCCGGTCACGAGATAGGTACGGGACGGCATGGTGTGCTCCTCGGTCGGTGCTGGCCGCGCCAACATACCCGCGGGCCCCGAACGCCCCGCACACCACCTCACCCACGGACCCCGAACACCCCCCACCACACACACCGCCTCACCCCCGGCCCGAACGCATGCATACCCGGACACCCGAACGCCCGCACACCACCTCAGCGCGCCCCTGCCC